>CAMWTF010000115.1 GCA_947177105.1 uncultured Lachnospiraceae bacterium
ATAAGGAGAATACCCACTCACCCTGGCACAGTCCGCCAGATTGATCTCGCACTGCAAGTTTTCCTCTATATACTCTATGACCTTTTCTATGTGCTCCCGGTAATCCATCCTATTCCCCATGTCTATCGCAAACTTAAGCTTGTAAAATCATTATACATGATTTTCTGTCTCCACAGTTGATAAAAATTGCCAAGTATATATAAATATCCGGTATCAGCCTTTTGGCCAATACCGGACAAACATACCGCCTGATTATCTTGCGGCTTTTCAATTCTCATTCATCTTCACCAGCTTCGCCGCCTGATTGGCCACCAAGCACAAATGCATATATTTTGATGTTCGACATATATCCCTCTATACCGCAAAGGCTATACATATATACATCACTAATTGTCACATACGCATCACTGCCTCTTTGAACTCCTGCTCGGTATCTACAAAGTGATAAGGCTCATATTCCCCATAGGCAGAGGGACGACTGATCGTAACAAGCTGTATGGAATCATATCCCACAGCCTGTATCAGTTTTTCCTTCAAATCTGCCAGATGCTCTCCCTGTGTCATCTGCACAGCCAGGCATCCTATTTCATCAAATTTTTTTGCTATCAGATAACACACTTTCCAATACCTCCCTGCATTCATTTTCACTTTTGATCTCAGCGTTCTCATAAGCTATGCGCAAAGCACAACCAACTTCCGTCTCATATCCTCGTTTATAAACATACTTATGCAGCCAATTATTAATCTGTCTGTCATAATAAGTATTATATTGGATTTCAATCGGATAGTGAAAACTGCTTAGTTGGAAATACACATGCACCCCTCTGTAACCGTCATCTCTCGCCTTCCCGCCTGACATATCTGCTACCCGTACATTGTCATGGCCCGCAATCGAGATTACCTCTTCATAACTATCGCAGAGAGTGCGAAATCCCAACATATCATTAAACACTTTCGCCGCCTGATGATCTGGATAATATCTTTCATACTTTAGTATTGCAGACTGAATACTTTTAATACGGTAGTCAATAATCAATTCCCCAAGTAGCTCGCAGGTATCATACCATCTGTTCACGTTTAGTAACTCTCGGAATAAAACCTCTTTATCAAAATAATGCAAATTCTTTTTCAGACGAATCCCCAAATCTGATCGGAATGACAATTCTTTCAGTAATTCGAACGATAAACCGTCTTTTTTCAGTATATCCTCCAAACTGTCACCTCCGGCTAGCAATAAAAAATTCAATTCTCATTCATCTTCACCAGCTTCGCCGCCTGATCGGCCGCAATGCAGGCATCTATGATCTCCTGAATATCCCCGTTCATAACCTTATCCAGCTTGTAGATCGTCAGGCCGATGCGGTGATCCGTCACACGCCCCTGGGGGAAATTGTAAGTGCGGATCTTCTCGGAGCGGTCGCCGGTGCCGATCTGGCTGCGGCGCAATTCCGCCTCCGCGTCATGACGCTGCTGCTGCTCGATGTCGTAAAGCTTGGATTTCAGCAAGGCAAACGCCTTGGCCCTGTTCTGGATCTGGCTCTTCTCGGTCTGGCTGTACACCACAATGCCCGTGGGATAGTGGGTCAGACGCACCGCGGAGTCCGTGGTGTTCACGCACTGTCCTCCGTTGCCGGATGCCCTCATAACATCAATGCGGATATCCTTCTCGTCAATTACAATGTCGATATCCTCATCCACCTCGGGCATCACCGCCACACTGGCCGTAGAGGTATGGATACGCCCGCCGCTCTCGGTCTCCGGCACCCTCTGCACCCGGTGTACGCCGCTCTCATACTTCATCACGGAATAGGCTCCCTGCCCGATAATGGTGAACTGCACCTCCTTCATGCCGCCGATACCGATTTCGTCCACATTCATCAGTTCCACCTTCCAGCGGCGGCCCTCCGCATAGTGGACATACATGCGGTACAATTCCGCCGCAAACAGAGCGGCCTCGTCCCCGCCTGCGCCTGCGCGGATCTCCACGATGACATTCTTCTCGTCATTGGGATCCTTTGGCAGCAGCAGGATCTTCAACTCCTGCTCCAACTCCTCCACTCTCTTCCTGCTGTCGCTCAAGGTCTCCTTGATCATCTCCCGCATTTCCTCGTCGGATTCCTCGTCCAGCATCACCAGGGAGTCCTCTATATCCTGCTTACACTTCTTATATTCCGTATACGCCTCCACGATAGGGGTCAGATCGCTCTGCTCCTTCATCAGCTTGCGGAATCTCTCCTGATTATTGGTCACGGTGGGCTCATGCAGTTCCCCCATGATCTCCTCAAAACGGATCAACAGATCCTCCAATTTGTCAAACATCTCTACTACCCTTTCTATATTAAAGTTCCGCATCCGCCCGCCCAGCACACGACTCGGTGATAAATGTTTGGCCGCTTTAGGCGTCCAAACATTCATCAGTGTACTGGTCGGGCAGATGCTGTTTTATATTTCCTCTTATCGTTGTCGGCCACCTAGAGTTCCGCATCCGCCCGCCCAGCACACGACTCGGTGATAAATGTTTGGCCGCTTTAGGCGTCCAAACATTCATCAGTGTACTGGTCGGGCAGATGCTGTTTTATATTTCCTCTTATCGTTGTCGGCCACCTAGAGTTCCGCATCCGCCCGGCCCACCCTGATAGGCCAATAGCCGGATACCACCCGATCCAGCCCCGCATAGTCCTGCGCCACATTGACTTCCCGGAAACCCTGCAGCAGCAGCAGTTCCTGCACCGCATCTGCCTGATCGCAGCCGATCTCCAGATACAGCCTGCCGCCGCCATTGAGATAACGGGGACTCTCCGCCACAATGCGCCGGTAAAAGTCCAGCCCATCCTCTCCCCCGTCCAGTGCCAGCCTGGGTTCATGCTCCCTTACCTCCGGCATCAAGGTCTCTATCTCCTCCCGCCGAATATAGGGCGGATTGGACACGATGATATCATATCGCCCCTCCACCAGTTCAAAAAGGTCACACTCCAAAAAAGTATATTCCTTCTCCGGGCCGAGCAGCGCTGTACCATTGCGCCGGGCGACTTCCAATGCCTCCCGGGAGATATCCGTGCCTACACCCTGACAGTAGTTGCTGTAATGAAGCAGACTGATCAGAATGCAGCCGGAACCGGTACACAGATCCAACACCCTCATGCCGTCCTGCATCTCCCGCAGCACTTCCTCCACCAGAATCTCCGTGTCCTGTCTGGGCACCAGCACATGCTCATTCACCTGAAACGACAGTCCCATAAACTCCTGACTGCCTGTGATCTGCTGCAGGGGAACGCGCTGACTGCGCCTGGCAATAACCTCTTCATAGGCTTGCCTCTCCTGTACGCTCACGTTCCTGTCTCCATGAACCAGCAGAGTATTGCGATCCGTGCCGCAGATATGTTCCAGCAGCAGCCGTGCATCCAACGCCGCTTCCTCTATGCCTGCCTCCAACAGCAGTTTCCATCCGTTTTCATAACAATCCTGATACGTATCCATCTTTAACATCTCTTGACATATACCTACGTTGGCTCTTCTTCCTCTTCCTCCTGTTGGGGCTGCTCCGGCTCCTCTACATAGCCAAACTTCTCATTCAAGAATGCCTTCCAGTCAAACACAGCCTCCACCGCCGCTATGGCCACCTCGATCATCTGCTCATCCGGCTCCCTGGTGGTCAGCTTCTGCACCAGCATCCCCGGCGCGGACAGGATTTTCACCAAAATATTGTTGCTTCGCCCGGCCAGACGGATGATCTCATAAGAAATCCCGGCCACCACGGGGATCAGCAGAATCCGCAGCACCACCTTTTCCAGCGTATTGTCCACCCGGATAAAGAAAAACAGGACGATGCTGACAATAAACACAAAGAAGAGAAAGCTGGTGCCGCAGCGCTTGTGCTGGCGGGAGCTTCGCTTCACATTGCGCACCGTCAGCGGGCGTCCGTGCTCGATGCAGTTTATGCATTTATGCTCCGCCCCATGGTACATAAACAGCCTGCGGATATCCTTCATCAGACTGATAGCCAGAATATACAAAATAAAAATAGCAAGTCTTATCCCGCCCTCAATGATCGCCATCAGAGACTCGTTGCGTATATACCCCTTCAGTAATCCCGAGAGATAGTAGGGCAGCACAATAAAAATCCCCACTGCCATAGCCACGGACAGAATCGTTACAAGGGTACTGAGCACCTTCTCCGCATTGCCGCCGGAAACCTTGTTCAAAGCCTTGTCCAGTCCGGACTCTTTCTCTTCCTCCTCATAGAAACTTGCGGAATAATTGAGACACCTGGTCCCCAGAATCATGGAGTCCACAAAGTTAAATACCCCTCTGATAAAGGGAATCTTTTTTAACTTATTGCCCGCCAGCACACCGGGATAGCTCTCCACGTCGAAATCAATCCCGCCGTCAGGTTTGCGCACCGCCACTGCGTACTTATCCCCGTTTTTCATCATGATGCCTTCCAGAACGGCCTGACCGCCGATACCGGAATAGCAGCCCTTTCGTTTCGCCATAAAATACTTACCTCACTGCCTGTAAAGAGTAAGAAAGGTTGAGATAGTGGATACCTCAACCCTTCGATGCTTCCTATTTGCTTGTAACGCCGTACTTCTTGTTGAACTTATCAATACGTCCGTCGGCTCTTGCTGACTTCTGCTGACCGGTGTAGAATGAATGGCATTTGGAGCAGACTTCTACATGCAGTTCAGGCTTGGTGGAGCCGGTAACAAATGTGTTGCCACAGTTACAGGTTACAGTTGCTTGATAGTACTGGGGATGAATTCCTTCTTTCATGCTTCTCACCTCTCTATATCACTTACGTATTATTCTTTGTTCTCATCCGCACTGCTTATGCAACCACAAACAGCGTTGTTATTGTACCATGCCTTTGGGGCAAATGCAATAGTTTTTTTAAATAAATCTGTTCTTTTTTACCATTGCGACAAAATCCCGGTTATTTCTGGTGCGGGCAAACATATCCAAAATGCGGTCGGTGGCCTCATCGGATTTCAGACCGTTCAGCGCCTTGCGCATAATGCTGATTGCCTCCAGCTCTTCATTGTCAAGCAGCAGATCCTCTCTCCGGGTACTGGACTTGGCGATATCGATGGCCGGGAATATCCGTTTCTCCGACAGCTTGCGGTCCAGCACGATCTCCATATTGCCCGTGCCCTTGAACTCCTCGTAGATAACATCATCCATCTTGGATCCGGTATCCACCAGCGCCGTGGCCAGAATCGTCAGGCTGCCGCCCTCCCGCATGTTGCGGGCAGCGCCGAAGAATCTCTTGGGCATGTGCAGAGAGGCGGGGTCAAGACCGCCGGACAGGGTACGCCCGCTGGGGGGAACCACCAGATTGTACGCCCTGGTCAGACGGGTGATAGAATCCAGCAGGATCACTACTTCTTTCTTATGTTCAACCAATCTCTTGGCGCGCTCCACCACCATCTCCGCCACTCTCTTGTGATGCTCGGGCAGTTCGTCAAAGGTGGAGTAGATGACCTCCACATTGTCGCCGCAGATCGCCTCCTTGATATCCGTGACCTCCTCTGGACGCTCGTCTATCAGCAGGATCAGCATATGCATATGGGGGTTGGTGCGCAGTATGGACTGCGCCACCTCCTTCAGCAGGGTTGTCTTACCAGCCTTGGGCGGGGATACGATCATACCGCGCTGTCCCTTACCCACAGGGCTGATCAGATCCATGACCCTCATGGCCACACTGCAGCCAGGCGTCTCCAGCTTGATACGCTCGTCCGGGAAAATAGGAGTCATGTCCTCGAAAGCCGTCCTCTTGGCGGATTCCTCGGGGGTATACCCGTTGATGGTCCTCACAAACAGCAGGGCGCTGAACTTCTCCTGCTGCGTCTTTATACGCTTGTTGCCCCGCAGGATATCGCCGGTCTTCAAGCCAAAACGCCGAATCTGGCTGGGCGCCACATACACATCCTCTGAACCGGGCAGATAATTGTCGCTTCTAATGAAGCCGTAACCGTCCGGCATTACCTCCAAAATGCCCTTCGCCTCAATGCCACTGTCCAGTTCCACCGGATACTGGGTGGAGTCATAGGCTTCGTTCACACGCACCGGTCTGGCTGGCTGTTCACCCTCCGCCGCTGGCCGGGTCCCCTCTGACCGGGTTCCTTCCGTCCTGCCCCCGTCAGCCCTGTGGGATTCCGCCCTGACGGGCTCTGCCTTCTCCACGGTTTTCTCCACCGGCTTTTCAACCGGATTCTTCGCCGCGTTCTCCGCAGGTTTGGCCGTCTCTTCCCTGGCCTTATCCTTCTCGTCCTCCGCCAGCATCGCATCCACCACCTCGGCTTTCTTCATGGTCGATACTCCCTTGATGCCTCGTATCTTAGCCAGTTCTTTCAACTGCACCAGTGCAAGTGATTCATACTTCTCTCTCATTGCTCCTCCTATTTTCTTTACCTCAAAAAATGTATTACTGTTCCTATTCAATTCGTCTTAAGGGGTATCTCTCGAATATATAACAGATGTGTCCCGTAACGGAATGAACTTGCTAGTACTGATTATAATACACTTTTATGAAAATAGGAAGTGATTTTTGAGAAAAAATAATTATTTTCTTGAAAAAAACCTGTATTCCCTATAGAATAGAGAGCATAAAACCTGTTTTGCAAACTCAAAATGCCAAAAGGAGATAGAATAATGACAGCCAATGAAAAAGCGTTAATGCTTCACGAACAATGGAACGGCAAACTGGAGACCGTGTCCAAGACACCTGTAAAATCCAGGGAGGATCTGGCTCTGGCCTACACCCCCGGCGTGGCCGAGCCCTGCAAGGTCATCGCCCAGGACAAGGCGGCGGCTTATACATACACCATGAAGGCCAACACTGTGGCCGTGGTGTCCGACGGCAGCGCCGTTCTGGGCCTGGGAAATATCGGCCCCTATGCCGCCATGCCCGTCATGGAAGGTAAGGCGGTTCTCTTCAAGGAGTTCGGCGGGGTCAACGCCGTGCCCATCTGCTTAGACACCCAGGACACGGAGGAGATCATCAAGGCCGTCACCTGGATGGCCCCCGGCTTCGGCGGCATCAATCTGGAGGATATCTCCGCCCCCAGATGCTTTGAGATCGAGGAGCGGCTGAAAGCTGCCCTGGACATTCCCGTGTTCCACGACGACCAGCACGGCACAGCCATCGTGGTGCTGGCAGGCATCATCAACGCCCTGAAGGTAGTGGACAAAAAGAAGGAGGACTGCCGCATCGTGGTAAACGGGGCGGGCAGCGCCGGCGTGGCCATCACCAAGCTCCTGCTGACCTACGGTTTTCCCCATATCACCATGTGCGACAAAGTGGGCATCATCTCCAGATCCACGGAAGGGCTCAACTGGATGCAGCAGAAAATGGCGGAGGTGACCAATCTGGAGGGCAGGAGAGGCACTCTGACCGACGCGCTGAAGGGCGCGGATATCTTCGTGGGGGTCTCCGCCCCGGGCATTGTCACTCCCGAGATGGTGGCTTCCATGAATCACGACGCCATTCTCTTCGCCATGGCCAACCCGGTGCCGGAGATCATGCCCGATGTGGCCAAAG
>CAMWTF010000116.1 GCA_947177105.1 uncultured Lachnospiraceae bacterium
ATATAGTAGATACCTTGCGCAAAAAGATGGAAAGGAATGGATAGCATGAACAATATGGCAGGACAAGATAGCAAGAGCGCAGAGGATTATGGTATCATCTATAAGCCGGAGCAAACGGTATATGTCATCAAGAAAGATGGCAGCAAGGAAGCCTTCAACGTACAGAAGGTAATTGATGCCGTGGGAAAAAGCGCGTACCGTGCCCTGACCAAATTTACCGACGAGGAGAAGCGTCATATCTGCCAGTATGTGGTGGACAAGGTGGATGAGCTGGGACAGGCTCAGATCCCCATCCCCATTATGCATAATATTGTGGAGAGCGCACTGGAACAGGTAAAGCCGGTGGTGGCCAAGAGTTACCGGGATTACCGCAACTATAAGCAGGACTTTGTGCGGATGCTGGATGATGTGTATAAGAAGAGTCAGTCCATCATGTATGTGGGGGATAAGGAGAATGCCAACACGGATTCCGCCCTGGTGTCCACCAAGAGGAGCCTGGTTTTCAACCAGCTTAACAAGGAGTTATACCAGAAGTTTTTCATGACTACGGAGGAGATTCAGGCGTGCCGGGACGGGTATATCTATGTCCATGACATGTCCGCCCGCCGGGATACCATGAACTGCTGTCTTTTTGACGTGGAGAATGTGCTGCGGGGCGGCTTTGAGATGGGTAATGTGTGGTACAATGAGCCCAAGACTCTGGACGTGGCCTTTGACGTGATCGGCGATATTGTGCTCAGCGCGGCCAGCCAGCAGTACGGCGGTTTTACCGTGCCCAGCGTGGATCTGATTCTGGAGCCCTATGCCGAGAAGTCTTATCAGAGATATCTGGCAAAGTATGCCCGTCTGGGGATTGATCCGGACACCGCCGAGGCGGAGGCCAGCGCGGACGTGGAGCGGGAGTTTGAACAGGGTTTCCAGGGCTGGGAGTACAAGTTCAATACCGTGGGCAGCAGCCGTGGAGATTATCCTTTTATCACGGTGACTGCCGGTACGGGCACGGGGCGTTTTGCCAGGCTGGCAACCATCTCCATGCTGAATGTGCGCAGGAAGGGACAGGGTAAGGCGGAGTGCAAGAAGCCGGTGCTGTTTCCCAAGATAGTCTTTCTGTTTGACGAGAATCTCCACGGACCGGGCAAGCCCCTGGAGGATGTGTTTGAGGCCGGCGTACAGTGCTCTGCCAAGACCATGTATCCCGATTGGCTGAGTCTGACCGGCAAGGGCTATGTGGCCAGCATTTACAAACAGTATGGTAAAATCATTTCCCCCATGGGCTGCAGGGCTTTTCTGTCGCCCTGGTACGAGAGGGGCGGTATGCACCCTGCCGATGATCAGGATGTGCCTGTGTTTGTAGGGCGCTTTAATGTGGGTGCCATCTCCCTGCATCTGCCTATGATTCTGGCCAAGTCCAGGAAAGAGAGCCGGGATTTCTATGAGGTGCTGGACTACTATCTGAACCTGATCCGACAGCTCCATATTCGCACCTATGCGTATCTGGGTGAGATGCGTGCCTCTACTAACCCTCTGGCTTACTGTGAGGGAGGTTTTCTGGGCGGACATCTTAAGCTGACGGACAAGATCAAGCCTCTGCTGAAATCCGCCACTGCCAGCTTTGGCATCACAGCCCTGAACGAGCTGCAGGAGTTGTACAATGGCAAGAGCCTGGTGGAGGATGGCGCTTTTGCGCTGGAGGTCATGGAATATATCAACGCCCAGGTGACACGGTTCAAGGAGGAGGATGGCAATCTGTATGCCATATACGGTACGCCCGCGGAGAATCTCTGCGGTGTGCAGGTCAAGCAGTTCCGCAAGAAATACGGTATCGTGGAAGGCGTTTCCGACAGGGAGTATGTGAGCAACAGCTTCCACTGCCATGTGTCGGAGGAGATCACGCCCATAGAGAAGCAGGATATGGAGGATCGCTTCTGGGATTTGTGCAATGGAGGCAAGATCCAGTATGTGAAGTACCCCATAGATTACAATTTAGACGCAATTAAGACCTTGATCTATCGCGCTATGGACATGGGCTTTTATGAGGGGGTAAATCTGTCTCTGGCCTACTGTGATGACTGTGGTCATCAGGAGTTGGAAATGGATGTGTGCCCCAAATGCGGCAGCCGCAACCTGACCAAGATTGACCGTATGAACGGTTATCTGTCTTATTCCAGAGTACACGGGGATACCAGGTTAAACGAGGCGAAGATGGCGGAGATTGCTGAAAGGAAGTCCATGTAATATGCGATATCATAACATAACGAAGGACGACATGCTCAACGGGGACGGACTGCGTGTCGTGCTGTGGGTGGCAGGCTGCAGCCATTGCTGCAGGGAGTGCCACAACCCGCTCACCTGGGATCCGGACGGAGGTCTTTACTTTGACGAGGCGGCCAAGGAGGAGATCTTTGCGCAGCTGGACAAAATGTATATATCCGGAATTACCTTCTCAGGAGGAGATCCGCTGCACTCCGCCAATCGACGGGAAGTGCGCAGCCTTATGGAGGAGATCAAGGAGCGGTATCCGAATAAGACCATATGGTTATATACAGGAGATGTATGGGAGAATATCCTGCACTATCCTCTGATGCAGTATGTGGATGTAGTGGTGGACGGAGAATTTCAGGTTGAGAAAAAAGATACCAAGCTGCTGTGGAAGGGCAGCTCCAATCAGAGGGTGATCGATGTGCAGGCTTCTCTAAAGCAGCCGGAACCGTCGGTTCCGGTTCTGCACTGTGGGGACTATGCGGGAGATGGGGGGGCATGT
Organism: uncultured Lachnospiraceae bacterium; assembly: GCA_947177105.1. Classification (GTDB taxonomy): domain Bacteria; phylum Bacillota; class Clostridia; order Lachnospirales; family Lachnospiraceae; genus Acetatifactor. Next base: position 2,762 of record CAMWTF010000116.1, read on the forward strand.
AACGCGCAGGATATGGTGCAGAGCGGGGAAATTCCCGCAGGGCCTTCCTGTGATGTGAGATGAGTTTGGAACTAACGTTCCCAATACCGATTAACGCGTATTGCAGGCCAGCCTGCGATATGCAGAAGCAGGGTAAGTACATCCAAATATGTATTAACGCAATAACACAGACGCAGCCTGCATTATGCAGGAAAGAGGTAAGTATGAGGGAGCAAGGAAATAATGAAAAGAATAGCCAGATTTCATAAGGTCAGTGCGGAACAATTTGCGTCTGCGGTGAGGGAGGAGTTCCCAGAACATTCCGATGAGGAGATAGGAGATATCTACGCGTCCATAAGACTGCCCGGCCGGGCCACCAAGGGCAGCGCTGGGTATGACTTTTATTCCCCTTTTGCCTTTTCATTGGAGCCAGGTGCCTCCATCAAGGTGCCCACAGGGATAAGGGCAGAGATGGAGGAGGACTGGGTACTGAAGCTCTATCCCCGCAGCGGTTTGGGATTCAAGTACCGCCTGCAGCTGAATAACACGGTGGGCATTATCGACAGCGACTATTTTTACTCAGACAATGAGGGACATATTATGGCTAAGATCACCAATGACTCACGGGAGGGTAAAACGGTGGAAATCAGTGCAGGCATGGGCTTCATGCAGGGTATTTTTCTGGAATATGGCATTACCGTGGACGATGATGCCAGTGGGATCCGCAATGGGGGCTTCGGGAGCACCACATAGCAATAACAGGAACTATCATGTAGGAAAGGGGACCAAACGGGAATGGGTATGTATCTGAACAGTATTGCTCCCTATATGAATTATCAGGAGATGACAACCAGTTCTTACTATGTGGATAAATCCGATATGATTCGGGAAATCATTGCCGCTATTGGAACACCCGGCAAATATATCTGCATCACCAGACCCAGAAGATTTGGCAAGACAATAACTGCCAACATGTTGTCCAGCTTCTTTGCGCGGGGAATGGATGGCGGCATGATATTTGACAAGCTGCGGATTGCCCATGCCCCGGAGTATCCGGAGCATCTGAACAGGCATGAGGTCATCTATATTGACTGTAGTATAGTACCGGAAGGCTGCCGCAGTTATAAAGAGTATATCCAAAATATCTCGCAGGGGATTAAAACAGACTTGGCAGCTGCCTATCCGAATCTGGCGCTGGATAGCGGCAAATCCCTCTGGGATATTCTGATGCAGGTATGTATCCATGAAAATGGCAGGCGATTCCTGTTTATTATTGATGAGTGGGATTCGGTATTTCATCTCTCCTGGATTTCCGAGGAGGACAGAAAAGCCTATCTGTTGTTCCTGCGCTCTCTGTTAAAAGGACAGGCTTATGTGGAATTAGCCTATATGACAGGAATACTGCCCATCGTCAAGTACTCGGACGGTTCCGAGTTGAATATGTTTGTGGAATATCAGATGACTACCATGGAAAAATACAGTAAATATTTTGGGTTCACAAGTCAGGAAGTGGACAGGCTATATGGTATTTATCTGAAACAGGAAACAGCGGTGAAGGTATTCCGCGAAGAACTGGAGGAATGGTATAACGGATATCATACACTGGAGGGCAGAAAATTATACAATCCCCGGTCAGTTGTTTTGGCATTTCAGAATAACAAGGTGGGCAGTTACTGGACAGGATCAGGAACCTATGATTCTATCTTCTATTATATACAAAATAATATTGCGGCAGTCAGGGATGACCTGGCGCTGATGATATCAGGGGAGCGCATTCCGGTCAGAATACAGGAGTATGCGGCCACAGCTTACCGATTAGAGAGTAAAGATCAGATTTACTCCGCAATGGTGGTATATGGTCTGCTGACTTATGAGAACGGCAAGGTATTTATTCCAAACAGGGAATTGATGGAGAAGTATGAAGAATTGTTGATTCATAAGGAATCGTTGGGATATATCTATGAACTGGCCAATATCTCCGGCAAAATGCTGTACGCAACCCTGCATGGAGATACAAAGACCATGGCGGCCATCCTGCAGCAGGCACATAACACAGAGACACCTATCCTGGCTTACAACCATGAGACAGAGCTTGCAGCGGTTGTAAATCTGGTATATCTTGCGGCCCGCAATGATTACCATGTGGAGCGGGAGGACAAGGCGGGCAAGGGATATGTGGATTTCATCTTTTACCCCAATGATCCCCAAAAGGACGGTATTATTCTGGAACTGAAGGTAGACAGGGGGCCGGAAGAGGCTATCCGGCAGATTAAGGAGCGGGAGTATGTTCTGAGATTTCGGGGAAAAGCAGGAGAGCGGCCCAGATGTACAAGCAGGATATTGGCAGTTGGAATTGGGTATGACAGGGAGAGCAAAGAACATCGGTGTTTGGTGGAGGTGTTGGAACAAGCGCAGGAAGTGTGATACTCTGCATATTCCGAAAAAGGGACCACCGCAAACAAATATTAATGGTTTCATGCGTTTGTCAAGGAACCTTGTTTTTTTGCAATTTACAAAAACAAGATTTTGTGGTAACATGAGAGACGGATACATCCTGTGGTGTGTCCGTTTTGTAATGTCCAAAAGAAACCAAAGATGCCGCCCCGCGGCGGAAGTGAGGTAGATGTGAACCAAGATATAAAAGTAGAAGATCTGACCCCTATGATGCAGCAATATCTGGAGACCAAGGAGGAGTATTCGGACTGCATATTGTTTTACCGGCTGGGTGATTTCTATGAGATGTTTTTTGACGATGCGCTGACTGCTTCCAGAGAACTGGAAATCACGCTGACGGGGAAGAGCTGCGGTCTGGAGGATCGCGCCCCTATGTGCGGCGTACCTTACCATGCAGTGGAGAACTATCTGAGCAAGCTGGTGGCAAAGGGGTACAAGGTAGCCATCTGCGAACAGGTGGAGGACCCCAAACAGGCAAAGGGACTGGTAAAGCGGGAGGTGGTGCGGATCGTCACTCCGGGCACCAACCTGAACATGCAGTCGCTGGAGGAGGGAAAAAATAACTACCTGATGTGTGTCACTTTTACCCCGGCGGGCATCGGCCTGGCGGCGGCAGATGTGACCACCGGCGATTTCTATACGACGGAGGTGGAGGATCTGCGGCGGCTCATGGATGAACTGATGAAATATGAGCCTTCGGAGATAATCTGCAATGATGCCTTTCTGGTCAGCGGCATGGACATCGGGGATTTGCGGGGACGTCTGCACATTGCGGTCAGCGCGGTGGACGCCCATTATTTTGACGATCAGACCTGTGTGCAGAGCATTCTGCGTCATTTTAAAGTAAAAAGCCTGATCGGCCTGGGGCTGGAGGATTTCCCCATCGGCACCATCGCTGCGGGGGCGCTGCTGCATTATCTGTATGACACGCAGAAGACGGATCTGGGGCATATCGCCCATATCCATTCCTATCTGGCCAGCAAGTTCATGCTGCTGGATTCCTCCACCAGGCGCAACCTGGAACTGGCGGAAACACTGCGGGAAAAACAGAAGAGAGGTTCTCTTCTGTGGGTGCTGGACAAGACCAGGACGGCCATGGGCGCTCGCACTCTTCGCAGTTATTTGGAGCAGCCTCTGATCGAAAAGGCGGAGATGGAAAAACGGCTGGACGCCATCGAGGAGTTAAATGGGGATGCGGTATCCAGGGACGAACTGCGGGAGTATTTAAACCCTATCTATGATCTGGAGCGGCTGCTTAGCAAGGTGACTTACAAGACCGCCAACCCCCGGGATCTGCTGGCTTTCCGCAATTCTCTGGAAATGCTGCCGCCGATTCGGAAGGTGCTGGACGGCTTTCGGAAAGAATTGCTGACGAATATCGCCAGAGATATGGACAGCCTGGAGGATCTGTATACTTTGATAGACAGTGCCATTGAGGAGGAGCCTCCCATCACCATCCGGGAGGGCGGCATCATCAAGGACGGCTATGACGAGACCATCGACATGCTGCGCGGCGCCAAGCGGGACGGCAAGATGTGGCTGGCACAGTTAGAGGAGCAGGACCGGGAGCGCACGGGCATCAAGAACCTGAAGATCAAGTACAATAAGGTGTTCGGCTATTATTTTGAGGTGACCAATTCCTTTAAGGATCTGGTGCCGGAGGACTATGTGCGCAAGCAGACTCTGGCCAATGCGGAGCGGTACACCACCCCCCGGCTGAAAGAGCTGGAGGATACCATACTGAACGCGGAGGACAAGCTGTCGGCGCTGGAGTATGATGTGTTCTGCCGGATCAGGGACACCATTGCCGGAGAGATAGAGCGGATACAGCGCACCGCCAAGGCGGTGGCGGGGCTGGATGTGTTTGCGTCCCTGGCCTATGTGGCGGAGCGGAACCATTATGTGCGTCCCGCACTGAACGAAAAGGGTGTCATAGACATCAGAGACGGCAGGCATCCTGTGGTGGAACAGATGATTGACCATGAGATGTTTATTTCCAACGACACACTGCTGGATAATCGCAGCCATTGTATCTCCGTGATCACCGGCCCCAATATGGCGGGAAAATCCACCTATATGCGCCAGACGGCGCTGATCGTGCTGATGGCTCAGATGGGCTCCTTTGTGCCGGCGGGCAGCGCCAATATCGGCATAGTGGATCGGATTTTTACCCGTGTGGGAGCCTCGGACGACCTGGCCAGCGGTCAGTCCACTTT
>CAMWTF010000117.1 GCA_947177105.1 uncultured Lachnospiraceae bacterium
TGTATATATTGCCCATTCCCTGTTCCAGAAAAGAGGCGTTTCGCAAACGCCTAAGAAGATGCTTTAGCGTAAGGAGTGAAAGGATTAGGCTGATATGAGAGGCAGGAAAAGAGCGATTGCGTTGCTGACAGCGCTGGGAGCGTGCGTATGGATGCTGGCGGGCTGCAGCGGGGAAACGGCAGAGGAACCTATCCGCACTTCCACGATTGTACTGGCGGCAGACGGCAGCTTTACCCAATGCCGTGTGGAGGATTTTGACAGGGAATATTACCAGTTGAGCGAGCTGGAAGGCATGATCCGCCAGGAGGTACAGGATTATGTGGGCGAAGCGGCCGGAGACGGACAGGCAGTGGCGGTGGAGCAGGTAAGCAGCCTGGAGGAAAATGATGCCCAGGCTATGGTGGCGCTGCATTTTTCAGACAGCGAGGTCTACAAGGACTATAGGGCCAAGGTGGACAGACAGCCCTGTGAACTGTTCTACGGCACGGTGCAGGAGGCCCTGGAGGCAGGCTACGACCTGGCGGGAGTGCTGCAGGATGCGAAAAAAGGGACGGCCCTCACTTCGGATCAGCTGGCAAAAATAGGAGGCAACCGGGTGTTGATCTTTGAGGAGGCCCTGCAGATCCGGTGTCCGTCCAGAGTGCTATATGCCAGCGGCAATGTGCGTATCACCGATGCGGGCTATGTGGACGGCACAGAAGGAGAAGGTCTGAAATACATTGTGATTAAATAAAATATACATTAGATGCGGAACTAAATCTTTATTCAGCATCTGTCCGGAGAGCGCCCAGAGAATTTCAGGACGTCGAAGCGGCCTGAAATTGCTCTGTGGGGGATGGCGGTCTCCGGATAGATGCGGAACTAAATCTTTATTCAGCATCTGTCCGGAGAGCGCCCAGAGAATTTCAGGACGTCGAAGCGGCCTGAAATTGCTCTGTGGGGGATGGCGGTCTCCGGATAGATGCGGAACTAAAATAGGAGGAGTGGATTATGGAAAAGACAATGGATAAAATTATTGCGGTGGCAAAGTCAAGAGGCTTTATATATCCCGGTTCGGAGATATACGGCGGTCTGGCCAATACATGGGATTATGGCAACCTGGGCGTGGAACTGAAAAACAATGTGAAGAAAGCCTGGTGGCAGAAGTTTGTGCAGGAGAATCCCTACAATGTGGGCGTGGACTGCGCGATTCTGATGAATCCCAGAACCTGGGAGGCCAGCGGCCACCTGGGCGGTTTCTCAGACCCCCTGATGGAGTGTAAGGAGTGTCATGAGCGTTCCCGCGCAGATAAGCTGATCGAGGATTTCTGCCGGGAGGAGAGCATTGAGCTGCAGGAGAGTGTTGATGCCTGGAGTCAGGAGCGCATGGAGGAATTTGTCAGGGAACACCAGATTCCCTGCCCAAGCTGCGGCAAACATAATTTCACGGATATCCGTCAGTTCAACCTGATGTTCAAGACCTTTCAGGGTGTGACGGAGGAGGCCAAGAATACCATTTACCTGCGTCCCGAGACGGCCCAGGGTATCTTTGTGAATTTTAAAAATGTGCAGAGAACCTCCAGAAAGAAGCTTCCCTTCGGCATCGGCCAGATTGGCAAAGCTTTCCGCAACGAAATCAGTCCCGGCAACTTTACCTTCCGAACCAGGGAGTTTGAGCAGATGGAGCTGGAATTTTTCTGCGAACCCGGCACAGATCTGGAGTGGTTCCAGTATTGGAGAGGGTTCTGCAGGGATTGGCTCCTGTCCCTGGGCATCAAGGAGGATGAGATCCGTCTTCGCGATCACAGTCCCGAGGAACTGTGTTTCTACAGCAAGGGCACCACGGATATCGAGTTTCGTTTCCCCTTTGACTGGGGTGAGCTGTGGGGCATTGCAGACAGAACGGACTATGACTTGACCCAGCATCAGAATACCTCCGGCGAGGATATGTCCTATTTTGATGATGAAAAGAAAGAGAAATATGTGCCTTACGTGGTGGAGCCCTCTCTGGGCGCGGACCGGGTGGTGCTGGCGTTTTTGTGTTCAGCCTACGACGAGGAGGATCTGGGAGACGGCGACATGCGCACAGTGATGCGTTTCCACCCTGCCCTGGCGCCGGTGAAGATCGGTGTGCTGCCCCTGTCCAAGAAGCTGGCGGAGGGCGCGGAGAAGATCTATGGGCAGCTGTCCAAGAGGTATAACTGTGAGTATGACGACAGAGGCAATATCGGCAAACGTTACCGCCGCCAGGACGAGATCGGTACGCCCTTCTGTGTGACATATGATTTTGACTCCGAGACAGATAACTGCGTCACAGTCCGTTTCCGCGACTCCATGGAGCAGGTGCGGGTGGCCATCGCCGATCTGGACGCTTACTTTGCGGATAAGTTTTTGTTTTAGGAAAAAGGGATAGGGCTGCCCTGGGGACAGGTATCGTCTGAGGAAGGCGATGCTTCGCCCTGTGGTGGCCTGTTTTCTATTGTGTGCGGATGTGGAACCGAAATTTAAATAGAGGTATATGGACTATTATGGAAAAGACAGAGATTATCAGCGTATTAGGCATAAGTGAGATCGGAGAAGAGAAGGCGATCAAGGCCGCTTACCGGGAGAGGCTGGCAGTGACCAATCCGGAGGATAACCCGGAGGGTTTTAAGCGTTTGCGCCAGGCTTATGAGGAGGCCATCGCGCTGTTAAAGCAGCCCCAGGAAGAAGAGGAAGAACAGGAACAGGAGGACACCACGGAGACCGGGCAGTGGGTGGCTCAAGCCGCCAGGCTCTACAGCACCTTAGATGGCAGGCAGGACCTGAATGCGTGGCGGGAGCTGTTTTCCCAGGATACCTACCAGTCTCTGGACGGGGAGGCCGAGTGTCAGGAGAAGCTGCTGGTCTTTTTGATGCAGCATTACAAGCTGCCCACGGAGATCTGGAAGCTGTTGGAGGAAAAGCTGGAGATCTGCAAGAATCAGACCCGTTTAAAGGAAAAGTTCCCGGCGGATTTCATTGATTACCTGATAAACCGGGTGACCAGGGGGGAGGAAGTGGAGTTCTCCCAGTTTGAGGGCCCCCAGGACGGTGATTATGACACCTTTCTGCAGTGTTATGACAATTGCTGGGGGGCTTTGCAGGAGAAAAATCTGGAATATACGGCGCAGCTGCTGGAAGAGAGCGACCGCATGGGGATAACGCATCCATGCATGGAGGTGTGCCGGGCACAGTACTACCAGGCCAGCGACCGGCAGGAGGAGGCCATCCGCTGCCTTAAGGAGCTTCAGCAGAAGTATCCGGGGGATGAACTGGTGGAGTTTAATCTGGCGCAGATGCTCTGGGAGCAGGGCCAGATCGAAGAGGCGGCCCATTGTTTTGAGGGCATCAGGGAGCGCAATGAAAAGCACTATACGGCCAATCTGCGCCTGGCCCAGTGGTATCATGACCAGGGGGACGACCAGAGGGCCAAGAAGTGTGCGGAGGAGGTACTGTCCTCCGGCTATGACGATACTTTTCATCAGCTGCTCAAGGAGATCAATGCGGGACTGGAGAAGGAACTGGAGCGAAAAGTCAGTCTCTATTCCAGCCCGGAAGATATATTGGAGTTGGGGTGGTGCTATCTGCAGGATGAGCGTTTTTCTCTGGGAATCCGGAAGGTGAAGGATATCGAAGACCGGGTTCCGGAGGACCGCAAGGAGGAGTATCTGGGGCTGATGACCAAGCTCTACCGGGAGGCGGCAGAGTATGAGAAGTCCAGTGCATATGCCGTGCGGTGGCGGCAGGCTTTGGAAAAGCGGATTCCCACACAGGAGGGGGAGGCTTTGGAAAAGGATGAGGACAGGCTGCGCCAGTCCCACGCGATCTGTATGCAGTGTTATCGTGTTATGGGGTATCTGAATAATTCCTACTATAAGCTTGCCCTGGAGGAGGCGGATGCCATGGAGGCCGTCAATCCCCACGATATCGGTGTACTTATGGAGCGCGCCCAGATCTATATGGAGATGGAGGAGTACGAGAAGTGTCAGGATCTGGTGGGGCGTCTTGTACAGGAATACCGGGTATTTGCGGCGCTGGCCACTGCCCTGGAGGCTTACCGCAGGCAGTGGGATGCCTCCGGCGTGATACAGACGGGCAGGCAGCTGATCCAGTGTTTTCCCGATTATACCAAGCCCTATGTGGATATGGCCAAGGTGTATCTGGACCTGGAATATACCAAGGAGTTGGAGGAACTTCTGGCACAGGCCAAGGAAAAAGGCATTGAGAGCGCCTATCTGGAGGCGTATGCCTATCAGAAAGATCACAAGGCCAATACCAATCTGATACAGAAGAAGGTGGAGAAATTCCGGAATATATTTCTGGACCATGTGGAGAACGGAGATCTCTCCTTTTATGAGCCGGGTCTTACGCAGCTGACGGAATACCTGTATCAGGCGCCGGGGGCTTATCTGCTGGTGGAGCGGGGAATTTTCCACAAGGCGGCCCATCATTATAAAGAGGCGCTCAAGGACTATGAGCAGGTGCTGGTCTATATGCCTCAGCAGATCTATGCCCTGAACGGCATGAGCCAGGTGTATAAGCATCAGGGGGATTATGAGCAGGCTGTCATCTGCCTGCGCAAGGCCATCCTCTTTGACACGGAGGGAGATTTGCAGCCCGGCGCCTACATGGACATGGCCGATTTGTACCTGCGTCTGGCGGATTATGAAAAGGCTCTGGAATATCTGGAACAGTATGTGAAGTGTGCGGAGAGCAAGAAGCTGAATACCAGCGTCTACAGGCTGGGTAAGATCGCCACGGGCTATATCCGCAACGGACAGTACGATATGGCGGCAAAAATTTTTGAAAATGCCTATGCCAAAGATCCCAGGGGGCTGTATGATAAGCTGGTGGATATGTACCAGGTGACAGGACAGCAGCAGGCGGCCAGGAATGTGCTGAAGCAGTGGGCCTCCCATCTGAATATTGATGATAGCGCTATGGGGAAACTGTTTGGCAGGAGGAAGAAGGGCAATGCGGGATACAGTGATTACTATGTGAGTCTGGGCTGGACGGAACTGATCTTTGGGGACAAGGCCAGGGCAGTGAAGGCATTTGCCAATGCGCTGGAATGCCACTCGGAACTGCATAAGGCGGAAGGCGTTATGTGTGATGCTGTATTTGCCTTCATCCTGTGCGGAGAAGAAAAGCTGGGGAGAAGGTATGCGGCCAAGCTGCAGGATTGGCTCCGGCAGGAGCAATTCGCCCGGGAAAATGCATACTATGAGCAGGAGAAGGGGCATCTGCAGATAGAGGTTCTGGCCGCCTATTACACGGAGACGGAAAAGAAGCTGCAGGAGCTGCTGGACCGGGAGAGCGAATGTGAGTGCTGCAATTTCTGTACATACGCCATCTGCAAGGAGATGGAGGGTGTGCGGATCCTGCTGATGCTCCGTTGGGGGCAGAGACAGGAGGCCCGTGAGCGATTGAACCATAATCTGGAAGTCCAGCCCCAGGACGAGTATATGCTGGCCATAAGGCATATCTGCTTTGGAGAGTAGCGGAGCGTTTCTGGCAAGGGACAAAACCGGACGACATAGATCAAAACGGGATATGGCCGTTTCGCAATAATTTTGAAGTAAGTCAATATATATGAGGAAGAGAATATGATAGTAGGAATAGATTTAGGAACAACCAACAGCCTGATTGCGTATTTCGCGGAGGAGGGGCCCAGGATTATCCCCAACCGCCTGGGCAAGAATTTGACTCCCTCGGTGGTCAGTGTGGATGAAGAGGGCAATATCTATGTGGGAGAGACTGCCCGTGAGCGCATGAGCCTATACCCGGATTCTGTGGTCAGCGCCTTCAAGCGCAGCATGGGCACGGAGAGGAAGTATAACTTAAGCGGCCATATGTACAGACCGGAGGAGCTGTCCAGCTTTGTGCTGCGATCCCTGAAGGAGGATGCGGAAGCCTTTTTGGGGGAGGAGGTCACAGAGGCTGTGATCAGTGTGCCTGCGTATTTTGACGACAAGCGCCGAAAAGCGACTAAGCGCGCCGGAGAACTGGCGGGGCTTAAGGTGGAGCGCATGATCTCCGAGCCAACGGCGGCGGCGGTGGCCTATGGCCTGTATGACAAGACCAAGGACACCAAGTTTCTGGTGTTTGACTTGGGCGGCGGAACCTTTGACGTGTCCATACTGGAACTGTATCACAACATTCTGGAGGTCCGGGCCGTGGCGGGGGACAACTACCTGGGAGGCGAAGACTTCACGGAAGTGATGAGCAAGCTCTTTATGCAGAAGCAGAAGCTGGCTATGAGCAGCCTGTCCGAGAAGGAGCAGGTGCGGCTGTACAAGCAGGCGGAGAAGGCTAAGTGCGCTATCAGCGGCAGCGACCGCATTGTTATGAAATGCCTGATTGCTGAGAAAGAATTGGAATCAGAGATCAAATACAAGGAATATGAGGATGCCTGTGAGGAACTGCTGAACAAGATCCGGGAACCGGTGAAAAAGAGTCTGGCGGACGCGGGACTTAAGCTGGGAGATATCGACGAGATCCTGTTGATCGGCGGCGCCACCAGGCTGTCCATAATCCGGGATTTCCTGATCCGGCTGTTTAGAAAGTTCCCAGACACCAACATGAACCCGGACGAGGCCGTGGCGCTGGGAGCGGCGGTGCAGGCGGCCATGAAGGAGCGCCGGGAGGAGGTGAAGGAAGTCATCCTGACGGATGTGTGTTCCTTTACCCTGGGCACGGAAGTGGTGGTGGAATACGAGGAGGGAAAGTTTGAGGACGGGCGTTTCTGTCCCATTATCGAGCGCAACACTGTGATACCCGCCAGCCACACGGAGCGCATGTATACCGTGCGGGACAATCAGGATAAGGTCAGAGTCCGGGTACTCCAGGGGGAAAGCCGATTTGCCAGAAACAACCTGTACCTGGGGGAGATGACCATTGAACTGCCCAAGGCCCCCAAGGGGCAGGAGTCTGTGGATGTGACTTACACCTATGATATCAACTCCCTTTTGGAAGTGGAGGTAAAGGTGGTGTCCACGGGCCTTAGCCAGAAGATGATCATCAAGGGAGCGGACAATACCATGACCGACGAGGAGATCGAAAGGCGCATGGAGGAACTGGCTTACCTGAAGATCCAGCCCAGGGATCAGGAGGAAAACCGTCTGGTGCTGTTGCGGGCAGAGCGCATGTATGAGGAGTCTCTGGGTGATAAGCGCAAGAATCTGGATCACTATATCAATCGCTTTGAGGCGGCCTTAAAGGGCGGCGATCATCAGGAGATTGCGGATACCCGCCGGGAGCTTTCGGAGTTTTTGGACGAGGATGAGGACCTGTAAGATATTAAAGCTTGAGCCATTTGTCTAAACATTATCTGTCAGGCAAATGGCTTATTTTTACTGGCCGCTTCAGCGGGCATTCATACTATTCTAAC
>CAMWTF010000118.1 GCA_947177105.1 uncultured Lachnospiraceae bacterium
AACCATCCACAGAGTACATCATGGTTCCGCCACTGTTGTACATGAACAAGCCCACTGGCATCCTGCCGGATCCCACATGATAGGCCAGGGCGGCATCCACGCCGTCCAGTACCCCATTTGCCAGCATATCCTTCGCGCCCTCAAAAGTTTCTTCCGCAGGCTGGAACATAAAACGTACCCTGCCGGACAGCATAGCTTCATTTTCTTTTAGTATCTTTGCCGCTGTCAGCAGCATAGCTGCATGAAAATCATGTCCGCAGGTATGAGCCTCCGTGCCGGTGGGGCAGGAAAAACTTTCACCGCTTTCCTCCGGCATGGGCAGCGCATCCATATCCGCTCGAAGCAGAATTGTCCTTGCCCCTTCCCTGCCTAACTCTGCGGTCACTCCATGCCCACAGGGATGCGGATTCAGACCGTATTCTCTCAGTTGATCCATGACGTAGCTTTGCCCTTTTGGCATATGCAGGCCCACCTCTGCATTTCTATGCAGCCAGCGACGGTGGGCGACTGTTTCCTCACGCAATTCCAATGCCCTTTCATAAAAATCCATAATCGTGCCCTCCTTAATTCATCATAAATATAGAAAACATGAGCTGCGTAAATGAGCAGAAGGCGTTGACACCGCCAGCAACGTTTTTAGTATACCCATAAACTCTCCGCTAAAAACGTCACGCCCGATACATCGTTGCCAATAAAGCTGTCATGTGTTTGCTCCTCCTGTAAGGAACGCCTGACTGCATCCATCGGTCATCTGAATCTTACCCGCAGGATTGACTTTTCCCGCTGTTGATATTATAATTGCAGCAAGAATGAAACAGAAAACTAGTACGCACATTTAGGTGTGATACTTACCTAAAGGAGAGTGTAAATTTGGACAAACGCTGTATATCACAAGAATGCCTGGAAACAACAGGTTTCAGCTACACATTATCCCTTATCAACGGAAAATATAAAATGACGATACTTTATACGCTTATGGAATTTGGCGTAGTCCGCTTTAATGAAATGAAAAAATATATTGGAGAAATCTCTTATAAAACACTCAGTTCTACTCTGAAAGAATTGGAATCGGACCAGCTGGTACATCGTAAGGAATACCCGCAGATTCCGCCTAAAGTAGAATATTCCCTTACTGACCGGGGCAAAACACTGATCCCCATTCTTGATTCCATGTGCGAATGGGGAGACCAAAACAGAATATGATTTAATGTATACCCCCCTCACAACGCCTTCTTCTTCCATCTGCCCACTTTATAGAACACAAAAGTAATCAGTGCGCCCAGCACCCAAGAGGTCAGCAGCGAGATCCACAGGCTCTCATACCGCCCCTGGGGCAGTTCTGCCGTCCTGGTAAGATATACCAGACCATAGGCCAAAGGAACCCGGACTGCCACCGTGGTGAGCAGGGATATCCACATAGGCGTCACTGTGTCACCGGCGCCGCGCATAATTCCTGACAGGCTCTGGGTCACGGCCATGGCTATATAGCCCACGGCCAGGATCTTCATCATGTCCGCGCTGAGCTGGGCCAGCTCCTGGGTCTTGGTAAAGATGCCCATCAGGTACGGTCCAAAAAGCAAAATCAGTCCGGTGATGACCGCCGAGGTACACACGGCGATCAGTGTTCCCTGCCGGGCCCCCTGTTTCACCCGGTCGTACTGCTTGGCGCCCACGTTCTGACCTGCATAGGTGGTCAGAGCCGTACCGAAAGAAAAATTCGGCATCATGGCAAAGCCGTCCACTCTCATGATGATCACGTTGGCGGCAATGATCATCTCCCCGAAGCTGTTGGTCAGCGACTGCACTACCACCATGGCCAGAGAAAAGATGGCCTGTGTCAGACCCGAAGGCAGACCCAGCCGGATCACTGTGAAAATGTTCTTCTTGTCCGGCCTCAGATACTCTTTCTTCAGATCAAAGAGCTCCGTCATTTTCCGCAGCTTAAGCATACACAATATGGCAGATACCAGCTGCGCTATGACGGTGGCCAGCGCCACGCCTGCCACCTCCATATGTAATCCGGCTACGAACCATACATCCAGCACGATGTTGAGCACCGTGGCCACCAGCAGGTATACCAGCGCAGACAGGGAATCTCCCAGTCCACGCAGTATTCCGCAAAGGATATTGTAGTAGGCCAGCCCTGCAATGCCCCACAGCAGAATCATCAGATACGAAGTACACCAGTCAATGATGCTTTCCGGCGTGTCCAGCAGCACCAGCACAGGGCGTATGGCCAGAGTACCCACGATCATCAGCAGGATGGAGGCCACCGCCGTCAAAGTGATGGAACTGCCGATGGTCTTGGACAGATTCTCCCTGTCGTGGGATCCAAAATACTGAGAGACCATAATGCCTGCGCCCATGGCAATACCCACAAACAGCACCAAAAGCAGATTAAAAATAGGGCTTGCACTGCCCACTGCCGCCAGAGCATTGTCCCCCACATATCTGCCCACCACGATGCTGTCCACAGTATTGTACAGCTGCTGGGCCACATTGCCGATCAGCATGGGAACCGTGAATGTCGCAATCTTTTTCCAGGGTTTCCCCTCCGTCATATCCACCTGTCCGAATAGACGAGTCACTTTTTCTAACATACACTATCACCTTTTCTAAATCATAATACTCCTATTATAATAGCTTTTCAGCAAAAATACAAGGATTTTGTCAGGCTGCTATGCATCCACTCCCAGCCTGCGCAGCTCCTCCACAGCCTGCTCTCTGCTGTAAAATACGATCCCCGCCATCCCCTGCCGGACAGCTTCCTCCACATTTTTCCGCGTATCATCCAAAAAAACACACTCCCCGGCCTCCAGCCCATAGCGTTCCAGCAGCAACTGATATATCGCCGGATCCGGCTTGATCATTTTCTCCTGATAGGATAGGATGCCGCCATCCATCAGCGGCAGGAAATCCAGCACATGGGCGCATTCATGATGAGCCTTCCGTGAAAAATTAGACAGATAATATACCTTGTATCCCTTTCCCTTCAGATCCTGCAGCCAGGGTATGGCATAGTCATAACGCCCCAGCATATCATGGATATTCTCTCTGACCTTTCGGATCTCCTTCTCCAGGCCAGGATCATTTTCAATGAACTTATCTAACAACACTTCCTCGTCCATCGCGCCCCTGTCAAACTCTTCCCACAGAGGGCTGAGTACCGTGGCTCTGGCCAGGCGCTCCGTCACATCGGGGCTGTATTGGAAACTCTCATAGAACTCCCGCCAACGCCATGCCGCCAACACATTGCCTATATCAAATATAATGTTCCTAATCATATTATCCCTTTCATTCTATTTGCATGTTCCATTAATTTTCACCCGCAATCCCTATGATCTCAAACAGAGCCTTGGCTGCCGTGGACAGACCGGCCCTACTGTCATAGACGATGCATATGCTCCGCTTGGGAATCATATTGTTAAAGCGCAGTTCAAACAGTCTGCCGGAGTCGATTTCCCCCTGGGCAAAATCCCGCACCACACAGCCCACGCCCAGGCTGCGCAGAGCAAACTGCACGATCATATCGCTGGTGGCCAGCTCAAACTCCGGCAGGACACAAATGCCTCTTTCTTCCAGATATTCGTCCATAAAGCGCCGGGTGCTGGTATTCTTCTCCAGAAAAATCATGGGCAGCTGCCTCAGTTCCTGCAGATCAAGCATCCTGTTTTTATAGGCTATAAAACGCCGCCCCGCCACAAAGATATCCTCCAGCTCCCGCACAGGCACAGCCCTGACCCGCTCCCCCGGCTCAAACGGCGTACTGACCACACCGAAATCAATCCGCCCCTGCTCCAAAAGTCCCAGCGTGTCAGGAGTGGGAGCGTTGGTGACAATGACCTTAATCTCCGGATATTCCTCATGAAACTGTTCCAAATAGGGCAACAGATAGTATTGCAGGGTCATGTCACTGGCGCCGATGCGGATCTCACCTGCCTCCAGATCCCGCATCCGGCGCAGTCTCTGTTCGCCCATCTCCAGCTGCTCATAGCCTCTGGCCACATACACAAACAGCGTCTCTCCCTCTTTGGTCAGGCGGACGCCCTTTGCCACCCGGTAAAACAGGGAGACGCCCAGCTGCTGCTCCAGCTGCCGTACAGACTGACTCACCGCCGGCTGAGAGATGGACAGCGCCTGGGCTGCCATTGTCAGGCTGCCCAGGCGTGCCACATGATAGAAAACCTTGTAATATTCCAGGTTACTGACCACAATCGTTCTCCATTAGTGTTCCGCATATTCCCTTCCGATACACTTTACTGGAGATCAATGTCCGGCCCCTCCGGCGTCCAGACATTGATCTGTGTACCCTCCGGGAATATGCTGTTCTTAGAGTTCCGCATATTCCTACCAGATTACGCCTTCTTAAGCGGACTGTCACGATAGATAATGTCCTCCCTGCCGGGACCGTTGCTGACCATGGTGATAGGATACCCGATCTTTTCCTCAATAAACTCCACATACCTGCGACAGTTCTCCGGCAGTTCGGCAAAATTCTTTATCCCGCGTATATCACATTTCCAGCCTGGCAGCTTCTCCAGCACGGGCTTAGCCTTCTCCAGCCTGGCCGTCACAGGGAAATCAGTAGTCACTTCGCCGTCAATCTCATAGCCCACGCATACGGGAATCTCATCCAGATATCCCAGCACGTCCAGCACAGTAAAGGCCACATCCGTAGTGCCCTGCATACGGCAGCCGTACTTAGAGGCCACACAGTCAAACCACCCCATTCTCCTGGGCCTGCCCGTGGTGGCGCCGAACTCGCCGCCGTCCCCGCCGCGGGTGCGCAGTTCATTGGCCTCATCCCCAAAAATCTCGGACACGAAGGCTCCCGCGCCTACCGCAGAGGAGTAAGCCTTACACACGGTGACAATCTCCTTGATCTCATAGGGAGGCAAACCTGCGCCGATAGCCCCGTAAGCCGCCAGCGTGGAGGAGGAGGTCACCATGGGGTAAATACCGTGATCGGGATCCTTCAGCGTTCCCAGCTGGCCCTCCAGCAGCACCGTCCTGCCCTCCTTCAGCGCCTTGTCCAGAAAAGCCGACACATCGCACACATAGGGAGCCACCATATCCCGGTAGCTGTTCAATGTTTCAAGCAGTTCTGCCGGGTCAATGCCTGGCTTATGGTACAGGTGCTCCAGCAGCACGTTCTTTAACTCACAAATCCTCTGCACCTTCTCCTTCAGCAGCTCCTGGTCGAAAAGCTCGCTTACCTGAAAACCAATCTTGGCAAATTTATCCGAATAAAAAGGAGCGATTCCGGACTTGGTGGATCCGAAGGACTTGCCACCCAGACGCTCCTCCTCATACTGGTCAAACAGAATATGGTAAGGCATCACAATCTGCGCTCTGTCCGAAACCAATAATTTCGGCATGGGTACATTCCTGTCCACAATGGACTTGATCTCATTAAAAAGCACCGGAATGTTCAGTGCCACGCCATTGCCAATAATATTGGTGGTATGTCCGTAAAATACGCCGGAAGGCAGCGTATGCAAAGCGAATTTCCCATAATTGTTCACAATGGTATGTCCTGCGTTGGCCCCTCCCTGAAAGCGCACAATAATATCCGCCTTCTCCGCCATCATGTCTGTGATCTTACCCTTGCCCTCGTCACCCCAGTTAGCGCCTACAACTGCTTTAACCATTTTTTTGTCCTCCTTGCTCTCATTCCACATTATAAAAGGGAGCGCCAAAGCACTCCCCTCTCACCTTGACCATGGAAAGTATAGCATATTATATATCATAAGTAAAATCAATATTTTTTATGCGTTATATAACTTTCACTTATGAGCCGTGGGCCGGACTTGCATGACAAGTCCCAGAAGCTCTTCTCACACTACTCCTGCCTGCTTCAGCGTGTACTCTCAGCATGAAAATGCCGCATTTCCGGCATTTTCGAGTGTGAGATTTAGAACTTCTTTGCGAAACAGCCTTTGCTGTGAGCAATTAGAAGTTCTTCTCACACTACTCCTGCCCATCCCAGCAATAAGTACACAGTCTCTCCTTCGGTATCCCCACAGACTCAATCATATCATCCAGCCTGTGGTACCGCAGACTGGTAAAATTCAGCTGCTTTCCGATGCGGCCCACCATCTCCTGATAGCCTTCGCTCTCAGGATCCACATAATCCTTCAGATCGATGCGCCGCCCCTCCTGCTCCATCTCCTTCAGGATCCGCCTGGTGATCAGATCCATCTCCGAGGAGGACCTGGAGAAATTCAGGTACTTACACCCAAAAAGCAGGGGCGGGCAGGCCGGACGGATATGCACTTCCCTTGCGCCGCTTTGGTACAAAAACTCTGTGGTCTCTCGCAGCTGTGTGCCCCGCACGATAGAGTCGTCAATCAGAAGCAGGCTCTTATCCTGAATCAAATCATGCACCGGGATCAGCTTCATCTTGGCGATCAGATTCCTCTGGGTCTGGATCGTGGGCATGAAGGACCGGGGCCAGGTGGGTGTATACTTGATAAAGGGCCTGGAAAAGGGAATGCCGCTCTTGTTGGAGTAGCCGATGGCGTGGGCCGTCCCGGAATCCGGTACGCCCGCCACGATATCCGGCTGCACATTGTCCCGCTCCGCCAGTTTGGCGCCGCAGTTATACCGCATCTGCTCCACGCTGATGCCCTCGTAGGAAGAAGAAGGATACCCATAATAGATCCACAGAAAAGTACAGATCTTCATATCCTTCCCGGGATCCGCCAAAGTCCGGACTCCCTCCGGGGTCACAATGACAATCTCCCCCGGTCCTAACTCCTTCTCCCCATGATAGCCCAGATTCAGGTAGGCAAAACTTTCAAAGGAAACGCAGTACGCCCCCTCCTTATGTCCGATAGCCACAGGCGTTCTGCCCATCTTGTCCCTGGCCGCATAGATGCCCTTGGGCGTGAGCAGCAGAGTGGTCATGGATCCCTCCACTAACTCCTGTACATACTGCAATCCCTCGATCAGGTTGTCCCTCTGGTTGATGATGGCCGCCACCAGTTCCGTGGCATTGATGTCTCCGCCGCTCATCTCCAGAAAATGGGAATGCCCTTCGGTGAACAAATCTTTTACAATGGCGTCCATGTTGTTGATCTTGCCCACCGTAGCGATGGCATAGGTTCCATGGTGGGAACGCACCAGCAGAGGCTGGGGCTCATAGTCGGAAATACAGCCGATTCCCAGACTGCCATGCATCTCGTTTACATCCTTGTCAAACTTGGTTCTAAAGGGCGCATTCTCAATATTGTGGATGGCCCTGTCAAAGCCCCTCTGCCTTTCATAAACCGCCATACCGGCACGTCTGGTTCCCAGATGGGAATGGTAGTCTGTCCCGA
>CAMWTF010000119.1 GCA_947177105.1 uncultured Lachnospiraceae bacterium
CGAGATTATGTGCCGGGCTATGGAAGATATGAGGAATCAGACATTGAAAGAGGGAGCAATCAATTCCGCAAAGAGAATGTTGGCAGATGGGATTTTGACACTTGAAAAAATTGCGGAATACGCAGGACTTTCACTTGACGAAGTGAAAAAACTGAAAGCAGAACGGACAGCATAGTAAAACCGTAGGCCGGGAATCTAAAAACAGGTTCCCGGCCTTATTTTTTTGCCCTGAAATGTAAATTTTCTTGTGAATTTGATTAAAAAGTCCTTTACAAAACGTCACTGGAGTTGCCGGAAAGTCATTTATTTTCATTTGACAAATCAGGTAGGGTGTGTTAAGATGGCATCATCTTCAGGAGAGGGGTGAAACGATGAGAATTTAGTTCGCTTTTGATTACATGAATGTTGAGAATGGCATGAGGGGAGTACTCATGTTGTTCGGTCATGTTGCCAAAAGTGGATTATGTTCTCATAACCCTTCTTTTTTGTGCGTTTATTTCTGGCAGACTTTCGGGAAGACGGATTTGGATATGGCTTTGCCCGAAATTGTGTCGATGGCATTTTCAATAACAGGGTTGGAGGATATGACGGAACTGTTTGGCAGCAAACGGTTCCGTTTTTGTATTCGGAACCTTGATGGGAGGGATGTGTATGGCACAAATCAATGTGAGTCACCTGACTTTTTCCTATGAGGGCAGCTTTGACAATATTTTTGAGGATGTTTCTTTTTCAATTGACACGGATTGGAAACTGGGACTGCTGGGGCGCAATGGCAAGGGAAAAACCACTTTTCTGCGGCTGTTACAGGGAAGGTATTCTTATCGGGGAACCATCAGCGCTCAGGCGGTGTTTGATTATTTTCCTTATACTGTCAGTGAAAGGCAGATGCAGCTGTCTGCGGCAGAGTTCATGGAGGAACTTAAAGCCGGGTGTGAACAGTGGCGCGTAATCCGCGAGTTGGAGAGGTTGGGCCATGGGCCGGAGATTTTATACAGGTCTTTTGCAGGCTTAAGCCTGGGGGAGCAGACGAAAATATTGCTGGCGGTTCTGTTTTCGGGAGAGCAGGATTTTCTGCTGATCGATGAACCCACCAACCACCTTGATCAGGCATCCAGGGAAAATGTGAAGCGCTACCTGGCGTCCAAGAAAGGCTTTATCCTGGTGTCTCATGACAGGAATTTGCTGGATTGTTGCGTGGATCATGTGCTGGTGCTGAACCGGCGGACCATTGAACTGCAGAGCGGAAATTTTACCACATGGTGGGAAAACAAGCAGCGCAGGGACCAGTTTGTCCAGGCGGAGAACGAGAAGCACCTTAGAGAGATCGGGAAACTGAAACAGGCTGCGGCCCGCACCGCCAGGTGGGCCGACAAGAACGAGAGTACAAAGATAGGGTTTGATCCCATAGAGGAGCATGACAGGCGTAAGGACACCAGAGGGTATATCGGCGCTAAGACAAAGAAAGCCCAGAGCCGGGTAAAGCAGATGGAAAAGCGCATACACCGGGAGATCGAGGAGAAGGAGGGCCTTTTGGCGGATCTGGAGCAACCGACGGATTTAAAGATTGTGCCGCTTCGGCATCACAAGGACACGCTGGTAAATATGCGGGAGTACGGCTTAAAATATCAGGATGCCCGGGCGCCGCTTTTTGCGGATCTGACTTTTTCTGTCAGCCAGGGCCAGCGGATCGCCATACACGGCGGTAACGGGTGCGGTAAGTCAACGCTGCTGAAAATGATTTTGCATAAGGCTGGGGCAGGGGAAGAGGAGAACCTTTTCCGGGCGGCGGTCTGCGAGACTGGGGTCTGTGAGACGGCCTCCGGGCTGGTTATCTCCTATGTGAACCAGGACACGTCTGTGCTCAGGGGAAGCATTTCGACTTTTTGCAGAAAGCGGAATCTGGAGGAGAGCCTGTTTTGCGCCATACTCCGGCAGCTGGATATGGAGCGCGGCCAGTTCCTGAAAGAAATGGAGGAGTACTCGGAAGGGCAGAAAAAGAAGGTACTCGTTGCCGCCAGCCTGCTCACTCCGGCACATTTGTATGTGTGGGACGAACCGTTGAATTATATGGATGTCTTTTCCAGGATGCAGATTGAGAAAATGATTCTGGACTATGAGCCGACTATGCTGTTCGTGGAACATGACGCCAAGTTTCGGGAGACAATAGCCACGGGGACAATTGTATTGTAGATTGCTGGCGGGACGGGTGCGGAACTTAAAACAGCATCTGTCCAGTCAGCGCCCCGAGAATTTCAGGCCGCCTCGGCGGGCAGAAATTACTCGGCAGGAGACGGCGCTGGCGGGACGGGTGCGGAACTTAAAATAGGAGGAAACCATGGATAATATTTTTATAGAGGGATTGCAGGGGATGGGAAAGTCCACTTTGTTGTCGGAGATCGCCCGGCGCAGGCCGGAGTACAAAGTGTGCCGGGAAGGGGATTACTCGCCGGTGGAACTGGCCTGGTGTACATGGATGGACGGGGAGCAATACGCAGCAATGCTGGAGAAGTACGTTTCCATACGCAGGGAGATCGAGGCAGGTACATTCCGGGAGGGAGAGCATTATATTGTGACCTACACCAAGATTTTGACAGATGTACCTGGCTTTCATAAAGATCTGGAGCAGTATGAGATCTACAACGGCAGGAGGACATTGCAGGACATGGAGCGGATTATTTTTACAAGGTATGCGCGGTTTCGCGGCAGCGGATACTTGTTTGAGTGCGCCTTTCTCCAGAATATTGTGGAAGATCTGATCCTGTTCCACCAGTTGGACGATGAGGAAATCCTTTCATTTTACCAAAGACTGTACGCTGTCATGCCCAAGGAGCATTTCAGACTATTGTATCTCTACAGTGACAAAATTGCAGAGAACATCAGGATCATACAGAAGGAACGCTCCGACGATCAAGGAAACCAAATGTGGTATCCTATTATGATGAAGTATCTGGTAAATTCGCCCTATGGAAAGGCTCATGGATATAAAGACTTTGAGGACTTGATCTCCCACCTGCAGCACCGACAGCAGGTGGAACTGCGGATTGTACGGGAGATAATAGGAGATCGCGCCAGGATCATTCCGGCCAAGGAAGACTTTGCAGCGGTGTGATTGAAGAATCTCCCAATGTGGGGCGCTCTTGCGTTGCGGCCCCATATTTTGAAAAGGGTCTTGACAAATCTGTCTACATAGTGTAGTCTGTATATGAGACTACACTATGTAGACAGGAGGCTGTACTTATGGCAGAAATTCAATTAGGGGCTGTGGAGGCTCGTTTTGCGGACATCATCTGGGAGAGAGAACCAGTGACATCCGCCGAACTTATAAAACTGGCTGCGGCAAAACTCACCTGGAAACGGACAACAACACATACGGTACTGCGTCGGCTCTGCGACAAGGGCCTGTTTCAAAACAATAACGGTGTGGTGACTTCTCTCCTGTCCCGGCAAGAGTTCTATGCCCGTCATAGCAAAAAGTATGTGGATGAGACCTTTGCGGGGTCTCTTCCCGCTTTCCTTGCCGCGTTTACCAGCGAAAAGAAGCTGACAGCCGAGGAAATTACCGAGATTTGTGAACTAATCGACAAGGCAGGTGAATGATATGGGCGATATATTCCTGAAAACTCTGAACATGAGTATTGCCGCAAGCTGGCTGATTTTGGCGGTGGTACTGCTTCGGTTCGTGTTGAAAAAGACGCCTAAGTGGATGGCCGTTCTTCTATGGGGTATTGTCGCTCTGCGGTTGGTGGTTCCCTTCTCCTTCGAGAGCGCGTTGAGCCTAATTCCCAGCGCCGAGACCTTCAATCCCCATAATATCCAGTATGAAACGCCTGCCATCAGCAGCGGCATCCCCGCCGTAAACAATGCAGTCAATTCCGCCCTGGGCGAAGCCTTTGCTCCAAATCCGGGTGTTAGTGTCAACCCGCTCTATGTCTGGACATTTATTGTGTCGGTAATCTGGATCATCGGTATCGCCGCAATGCTGCTGTATGCTGTAATCAGCTATGTGCGGGTACACCGAAGCGTTTCGGAAAGAGTACCCTATGAGGGAAACATCTTTCTGTGCGACCATGTAAAATCTCCGTTTATCCTGGGACTGGTTCGCCCCAAAATCTATCTGCCCTCCAACATGGACACGATGGCTATGGCATCGGTCATTGACCACGAAAAGGCGCATCTGGCAAGGCGTGACCACTGGTGGAAACCGCTGGGCTTTGTGATTCTGTCGGTTCACTGGTTCAATCCCTTGTGCTGGGTGGCTTATGTGCTGCTGTGCCGGGACATTGAACTGGCCTGTGATGAAAAGGTCATTCGGCAGATGGATTTGGAGGGAAAGAAGCAATACTCCTCTGTCCTGCTGGAGTGCAGTATTGGGCGGCGGCTGGTAACGATTTGCCCACTGGCCTTTGGAGAAATTGGCGTAAAAGAAAGGGTGAAAAACGTGCTGAATTACAAAAAACCGGCGTTTTGGGTCATTGTCGTGGCTGTTATAGCCTGCGCGGTGGTGACGGTGTGCTTCGCGACGAATCCGAAGCAGGACTTTCTCCAAGAGCAACACACAGTTCAGGCGCGAATTACTGAGGTTGAAGATCGCTCATTCCTGGTCACACCAGTCGAGGGAGCCTCAGAGTTGTCCTCCAGTGATTTGTTCCGTGTTCCCATCACGAATATGCCCCCATCCCCCGAACCCCAAGTGGGGGACATTTTGGAGATTACCTATGATGGTTCTATTCTGGAGAGCTACCCGGCCCAGTTCGGTACGGTTTATAGCATGAGAGTGGTTTCACAAGAGAACCCGCCGGAAATAGAAGAGCTGCGGGTTAAATACCCGGAATACTTTGAACTTGGAACTTTCAAGGGGCTGGAAGTCTATGTCTGGCAAATGGCCGAGAGTGACTACCGTTTTGGACTGATGCAGGGAACCAACCGCGAGAAAACTCTGGAAGAGAAAATGGCATTGAAAGGCGCTACAGCGGAGGAAATGGCGCTGATTTTGTCCTCCTTCGATATTGAGGACAAAGATATTTTTGTGATTCCGTGGCCGAATCCCATTTCCAGTTATATGGTCACTGAAGACATGACAAGAGACCCGGAATACATCAACAACATTTACACTATGCTGGGGTTGGATGGTGTTTCGATGAGTTCCACCGGAGGCGCGGATACGCCAATCACTGTCGAGCCAGATATAGCCGCTGCAACGCCCTCCGAAGAGCAGGCCGCTATTTGTCAGGTGATTCTGGAGCATAATCGTTCCATCAGCGCGATAAACTCTTCCGCGGACCCGGACAGCCCTGTACCCTGCGTCAGTTTTACAGAACTTGCCTGTGTCGTTGTGGATGGAAGTGACTTTTCAGAGTATACTCACTACGGTTGGGCGCTCTATGAGGAATATAGGGTCACGGACAACGGACTGGAAACGGTCATCGGCAGTCATGTTCCAGTTGCCATCACATTTCGGGAAGACCTGTCCGGCACTCTTACACTGGAGGAATATTGGGAACCCAGAGACGGCAGCTACTATGCTCAGGATATCCGTGAAAAATTCCCTGCTCACATTGCCGAGGACGGCATGGACAGCCAGAAGTTCATCCTTCAGCAGACGCAGGAGTGCTACGCCCAAGCGGCAGCGTCTACCGGACTGGATACCGATAAGGTGATCGGACCGCTCATTGAGACGATTTGCAGCAGCCCTGCTCTGTCCTCAAATCCGGGGGACTATATTGATGAACACTCTATTGAGTACCGGGAACTGACATACTATGGCCGGTACACCCTGAAATACTGCTTCGCCCGGTTTGAGGAGGGCGGTGAAACCGGGCTGGCTGGCCAAATCATGGCGCTGGCGTGTGAGGATATTGTGGTCGGCTGGGGCGAAGAACTGCTTGTGTTCTTCCAGCCTTTTGATGGAGTGCTTACCGGGCAGACGTGGTATAGCGCTTTCAAAAACAATGCGCTGAGCCTGATGGAGCAGTATAATGAAATGGAGCTTGCGGAACGCTACCCGGCGTCCTATCTGCTGCTCAGTATGCTTGGGGAAGTATAGACACCTCAAAACGCAAGTAGTGACTTTGTACCGAAAATCAGCGAACCTGTTATGACTGAAACCACCTATGGACGCAGAAAGACGGCGTGACACAGGGTCACGCCGCCCTTTGCGGCAAATAGTTATTTGTCACTATTAGGCATTGGTTTTACGGCACTTCTGATTAACCGAAGTACCTCTTAAGAAGTCCCTCGAATGCCTTTCCGTGTCTGGCCTCATCCCTTGCCATCTCATGAACGGTATCGTGGATAGCATCCAGGCCCAGCTCCTTGGCTCTCTTGGCCAGGTCGGTCTTGCCGGCGGTGGCGCCGTTCTCAGCGGCAACTCTCATCTCCAGATTCTTCTTGGTAGAATCGGTCACTACCTCGCCCAACAGCTCCGCAAACTTGGCAGCGTGCTCAGCCTCTTCATAGGCGGCCTTCTCCCAGTACATGCCGATCTCGGGATAACCCTCGCGGAATGCCACTCTGGCCATGGCCAGATACATACCAACCTCAGAGCACTCGCCGTTAAAGTTGGCCCGCAGATCCTCGATGATATCCTCTCTTACACCCTGCGCCACGCCGACCACATGCTCGGCAGCCCAGGATCTCTCCTCGCTCTGCGCGGTGAACTTGGAAGAATCCACGCCGCACTGAGGGCACTTCTCAGGGGGATTGTCCCCCTCGTGAACATAACCACATACCTGACATACATACTTCATACTTTTCTCTCTCCTTTATATTATAGTTTAAGCTGTCCGAACGAAGTTCTTTCAGCTGTTGATACCCTGAGAACACTGGGCGCAGGTCCCGTAAAAATAGGTTATATGGCCTGCGATCTGTCCGTCAAAATGCTGTCTGGCCCCATCCAGAATGCCGTCAATAGCGTCCATCCGCAGATCCTGCACACAGCCGCATTCCCTACAGATGAAATGATAGTGGGGGGAGATGTCCGCGTCAAAGTGATCCGTTCCGTCCCCCAGCCGCAGCCGCTGGATTTCCCCCCTGTCCGCCAGCAGGGTCAGATTGCGGTACACCGTACCCAGGCTGATATTGGGGTTCTGCTGCCGAACATTCTTATATACGATCTCTGCCGTGGGATGATCACGCCGTCCCATGAGGAAATTCTTGATCAACTCCCGCTGCCTGCTATATTTCAGCGCCATGGCAGTTCCTTTCCAAACAAAATTAGTAACGATTACTATTTTAGTATAAAGGAGTTTGGTGAAAAGTCAAGACG
>CAMWTF010000120.1 GCA_947177105.1 uncultured Lachnospiraceae bacterium
GATAAGACCCCTGGCCAGCATAGGCAGCCTGTTCCCAGTGAGGCAGACAGGCATTTATCTGCTTGTGCCCTACCTGCTGACCACGGCAATAAGCCTGGCATTTACCAGAAACTTCCATGGAAGGGAAACCATGTATCTATGTCTGGGAATAGCCGCCATAGTAAGCGGGCTGTGCATTATGGCGCAGTCAAAATTCCATATGTTCTACCAGCAGGAATATTTTTCCCTGTGGATCGGCGTCCTCATTGCCTTGTCAGCCTTTACGGCATGGGGATATTATCAAACTATTCAAAAAACGGAGGAATTATCATGGAGCTTATCTTAGATCGAGTTTCAAAACAGTATCAGAACAAAATAGCAGTGGATCGGATCTCCTTGAAACTGCAAGAGGGAGTTTACGGACTTCTCGGAGCCAACGGCGCAGGGAAAACCACGCTGATGCGGATGATCTGCGGCATCCTGCGGCCCACCGGCGGAACCATCACTTTTGACGGTCTGGACGTGTCATGTGAGGACTACCGCTCCATATTGGGATATCTTCCCCAGGATTTCGGCTACTATCCCGATTTTACAGGCATGGATTTTTTGTTGTACATGGCGGCGCTGAAGGGTCTGCCCAAGTCCTGCGCAAAGCGCCGGGCCGCCCAGCTGCTGGAACTGGTGGATCTACGGGACAAAGCCCGTCAAAAAATCAGAACCTATTCCGGCGGAATGAAGCAGAGGCTGGGGATTGCCCAGGCATTGATAAACGACCCCAAACTCCTGGTTCTGGATGAGCCTACTGCGGGCCTTGACCCGAAAGAGAGGGTCCGGTTCCGGAATATGATTGCAAAGATCGGCAAGGAAAACATTGTGCTTCTGTCTACCCACATTCTGTCGGATATCGAACATATTGCGGACACTGTACTGATGATGAAGAGCGGTCAGTTAATCTATCAGGGGAACCGGGAGAATGGGCGAAAGGACCTGGAATCCTTTTATATGGAACAATTTGAGGAGGAATAATTCATGAGACAATTAATATTTTATGAAACAAAAAAATTATTAGGCAGAAAAGCAAATCAAATCGCCATGCTGCTGGGATTCTTACTGGTGATAATATGCAGCGCAATGCAGATACAGGGGGAAACTCTGACCATAGACGGCCAGGAACTGAAAGGCGCCGCAGCCGTCTTAAAACAGCAGGAAATCGAAAGCCTCCTGACAGACGAACTGGACGAGGAATTTCTCACCGCCTTTTTGCAGGAATATCAGCGGCAAATCATTGGCAATCCCAGCGGGTATAGCTATTCCCTGATCGAGTCTAAAAGCAACCTCTTTTCTTTGCTTGCAAAAAATTACACGGAGTGGAATGAACATTTCGACTGGGAGACCTTAAACAAAATCCCCTCAGAGGGCGGGCTCGCTTTCTATGACAGGCGGATGGAAAAAATAGAGACTCTTTTGAATGCCGATTACAGCTATGGTAATTATACAGAGGCAGAAAAACAGTACTGGCTGAAAAAAGCCGGGGCGGTAAGTACCCCCTTTCAATGGGGCGGCAGAAGCACATGGAGCATCATATGGAACAGTATTGGAATGCTGTTTTATCAGTTTCTTGTGGTGGGCCTCTGTATTGCGCCCGTGTTCGCAGGAGAATGCCAGAACCGCACTGACGCACTGATACTTTCCACAAAATACGGAAAAAACAGGGCCATTATTGCCAAACTGTTAGTCTCCTTTGCCTTTTCCTTCTTCTATATCGCCCTGTGCGGTCTGGTCAGCGTGGGAATCAATGTTGTCCTGTTGGGGACGGAGGGATGGGACCTGCCCATCCAGCTGTGGGACACCATATTCCCCTATGAGTGGACAGTGATCCGGGCCTGCATTGTAAATCTGGGGATCATGATATTGATCGCGCTGCTGCTCACCGCCTTTTCCCTCATGCTGTCAGCCATCAGCAAAAACCCCGTCATCGTCCTGGCGGCAGATGTACTGCTGTTCTTTGGCACGGCGTTCCTGCCGTCCTCAAAGAGCAGCGGACTATGGAACAAAATAGTATATCTGGTTCCCCTGCATTGCTCTGATCTGCAAAATGTGCTGAAATCCTACAACGATTATCCCTTTGGGAATCTGATTATCTCCCATCTGGGGATGATGTCCCTTGTCTATACGTTGTTGGCAGTGTTCTTCACTTTTTGCGCCGGAAAAAGTTTCCAAAAATACCGGGGGTAAGACCTGTTAGAAATCTCTGATCTCGACAAACCGGGCAATGCCCGGCGGGCGCTATCCCCGCAATTCAAGCGCTGCCCCATCGCCGGCCTCCGCCGCCGATGGAGGCAGCCCTATGTCGGTCTCCGCATTGTATGCCTTGCCCGCAGGGTCATACTCCTGCTCCTCTTCTTCCTCATCATCCCACAGCGAATCGTATTTCTCACGCTTTTTCTGCATTTGAACCATGGCCCCCATACTCTTGGCGGCCTGGTACATCTCAAAGCTGTATTCCAGCAGCTTTTTTTCGTCCGACGCAGGCACGATGGCCCCCTTGGCGATGCGGTGGGCCACTTCCATGATCTTGCCCATTTCTATGGCGGCGTCCTCCATCACGTCCGCCTGCTGCCTGGAGACCTCCGCGTTCCAGACCGCCGCCTCCTGTTCCGTGAGCTGGTCCAGCACCTTCAGATTCTCCTCAAAGCGGGCGTTCACATTGTTGATGGACAACTCCAGCGAGGCCGCCTCGTCGGCATAGCGCTCCCTGCCTCCCTCGGTGGCATTTATTCTCTTTTCCAGTGACTCTTTCCTCTTATACAGTTCCCGTCTCTCCTGCACGATCATCTTACGCTCTGTGCGGTAAGCGGCCAGGGCTTCTCCTACCTTCATATTATCCTCTTTCCTGCATAACACAGGCTGCGCGTAGGCTGCTCCCGTGTTGCTGCGTGAATCAGTATTTGGATGTGCCGATACATCCCTGTATCATAGCTTATTTCGGCAGAATAAGCCCGGATGATAACCTTTTGCCGCCTTTTACTAACCATTTTGATCATCCGGGTCACATTCCGCACTTTTCTTCAGATCCTCCCATGCATCCTTAAAGATCCTGGAAGTCATGGAGGGGTTGGAGCGAAGCAGATTCCTGTAGACATTTCTGGCTTTTCCAAGCCCGTCCCTCTTCTCTGTACTGATGCGGTATTTAATCCGCAATTCGCCGATTTCTTCCTTCACGCTCTCCAGATAGGCGGAAGGCTTTTCCAGGGCGCGCTGCTTTAGGCCCGCGAATGTCTCCTCAATGCCCGCCTTTAACTCTCCCGCTTTCAAGGTCATGCTCTCGCTGAACCTGGCCCTCTGCTCCGCCGCCGCTGCCCTGCGGACTTCGCTGGCTTCTATCCGGGCCTCCCTGGCCTCGTTCCATGCTTCCATTCTGGCCTCTCTGGCCTCGTTCCACTCCTCCTTGCGGGCCTGGAAATCGCTGTCAGCCAGAGCTATAATCACATCCAGACGCTTCTGGATATGCACCAGCTCCTCCTTGGCTTTCTCCATCATGACCAGCACATCCCGCAGATCCATGGCCGCCTTGAAGGACAGGGCAAAGTCGCAGGCGATGCCCACGGTCAGCAGCAAAGTGACTATAGTCAGCACAGTCCCTGGAATCATCAGCGCCAAGTGTTCCACAGGCTTATGTACCAGCCGAGTCATCAGTATGGTAAGCAATCCCCAGGAAAGGGATGTGCCCAGGCAGATATGCCCCTGAAAATTAAACTTTTTGTCGGAATAATCCCAGTAACGCACCTTAAACAGCGCCTCCATGGTCACCCCCGTCACGTATTCCAGGATGGTTGCGCCGATACAGCCTGCGATATATACCAGAATCAGATGCTCCTGAAAGGGCATGGATACCACCAGCATCATAATGCCCCCGCTGCCGTACAGAGGCAGAAAGGGCCCTCTCATAAAGCCTCTGTTCACCAGCCGCTTTTGATGGAGAGACACATAGACAGACTCTATACACCATCCCACAAAGCAGTAAAAGTAAAAGAAAAACAGCCACTGAATTACCGAGTAATGATACATATTTTCCTCCTGATTTCAGTCCGCATATGTGTGTCCGAACACATGCGAAGCTCATTGGTATAGCAACACTTTCACCGACAGCTTGCCCTTGCGGGTCTTTTGCTGCTCTCCTGTGAAAAGAAATTTCCCATATCCCCGCAGGTTCACGGTCTCACCGCCCTTAAGCTGCCGGGAATTGTTCTCACACAGCCTGCCGTCCACATAGACTTTTCCGCTCTGAAAAGCCTCCAATATCTCTCCTCTGGATCGGTTGTACACCTTAGCCAGACAGGCATCTATCCGCAGAGACGGCAGCTGCACATTAAGCTCCCTCGGTTCTTCCTGGGGTACATCCGCGCTCTCCGCCACCGGAACGCATTTTACGCTGGTATGCCGGACCTTTTCCAGATGTTCGCAGATATACTCCGCCATACCGGAGAGACAGTACAGGTATGCTTCCTTCTTCCCCACCCGGATATCCCCCAAGGTGCTGCGCTCAATGCCCAGATTCATCAAAGCCCCCAGAAAATCCCGGTGGCTCAGGTCGTCGGCAAATTTGGCCTGCAAGGGCGCAATGTGGATACAGACAATGGGATAATCCTCCTCGTAGCCAAGCTCCTGCGGGCTGCCAAAGCGCGCCACCTTCCGCTCCGCCTGCTCATAGCCGCCCCAAAGCTGAAAACTGCTGTACTGCAGCTCCTTTTCCATGCCCCAGAACTGATCCTGCTCCGCCAGACCCAAAAAACCGGAAAAAGTATATATATTCTGCCGATAGGACCTGTCCGCCAGGTCCTTTAAGCGGCTTTTCAGTTGTTGTATTTCTCTGGTAGATTCCATAGATATACCGTCCCTTAAACAGAATCCCCGCCGCCATCTTCACAGGTGGTCAGGCGGGGTATATACGCTTTTTATTATGCGTTATCAATGCTTAAGTGAAGCTGATAACCTCATTTTTCGGCGCCTTGGTCTTTACTACAGAGGAGGCGTGAAGTATGGGGCCCTCTCCCTCATAATCCTTCCAGTACTCTTTCTTCACCGTGGCCGTCACCTGCACCCACTCTCTCTGCTGCAAGGTCTCTGCACCCTCATACTGACAGGCAAAACCCAGAAAAGCCATATCGTCCGCACAGCAGGTCATGGCCATGCGGCCCGGCACAAAATATCCTTTGTCTATATTATCTGGCTTTAACACCATGGCGGTGAAGCGAATGGTTTTACCCTCATAGCGCTCCATATGATCCAGAGAGTCCAGATACCAGATCCCATAGCTTTCGTCATTTAACTCAATGATCTGTGCCTGCAGATCATAGGGCAGATCCTCCTCGAAAATCTCATTCACCTCGCCGTTGGCGTCCTCAAAAATCACATCCGCGCTCTGGTTCACCGCTTTGATATTGCGCTTGTAGACATTCAACTCCTGGATGCCGTCACAGCGGTTAAAGATAATCATCTCCGATTTTCTCACCATCTCCGCCAGCAGGGAGCGCATATTGGTGTAGTACATGGGGAAAGTGGATCCGTCGATGGTGGTAATCTGCTGCTCCACCCGCCAATGCCAGGGGAGCTTTAAGTTTTTAAAATTCCACATGCCGTTGTACTCGATGATGATGCGCTCCGGCTTGTGCTTTTTTTCCAACTCCACCAGATAACCTGGATTGCAGTCCCCTTCCTCCTCGATAACCTCCAGCACCGCGTTACATCTGCGCAGCAACTCATCCCCGTACTCCACCTCACCCTCCTCACAGGCGATGATCAGTGTCTTTCCCTTAATCCGAAAGTAGGGCTGGGCGATGGTATAGGTGATAAATTCCGTCTTCCCGCTCTCCAAAAATCCGTTGATAATATAGACCGGCTTCATACCGTGCATTTCCTCCAATCCTTCCTCTAATGCGCCTTACCCTTCCATATGTCAGGCTATTTGCAAAACAGCTCCGCAAGCTTCTCCTCGTTTAACTTGGAGCCGATGACGCAGATCTTCCCTGTCACCTCTGGCTTGCCGTCCCTTATATCATGCTCCTGCGGCACATAATCAAAATATACCCAGCTGCCGTCCCCAGCGGGCACCATTCCCTTGGAGCGCAGGATCATGCCGTAATCGCCGCTGTCCAGCGCGGACAATATCTTCTCAATCTCCTCCGCCGTGTAAGCGCCCGGCGTCTCCATGCCCCAGCTGCTGAACACCTCATCCGCATGGTGATGGCCGTGGTGGTCATGATGATGCCCATGATCGTGCTCATCTTCCTCGTCATGGTGGTGGCCGCAGCTGCACACGCCGTTCTCGTCATAGTTGTGGTGGTGCTCATGATGATGTCCATGCTCTTCCTCATGATCATGATGGTGACTATGCTCTTCCTCATGGTGATGACAGTGCTCTTTTTCTTGGTCATGGTGATGGCTATGCTCTTCTTCATGGTCATGGTGATGGTGATGGCTATAACCATGCTCCTCCCCATGATCATGATGGTGATCCTGTTCCTCTCCGTCTTCATGGTGGTGATGCCCGCAGCTGCACACACCGTTCTCATCGTAGTGATGATGATGCTCATGCTCCCTGGCATGTTCCAGCATCTCTTTCATCATTTCGTCCAGATTATCCACCCCTTCGATGGTCTCCAGGATCGCCTTTCCCTCCAGCTCCTCCCAGGGCGTGGTGATAATAGTGGCCTTTGCATTGTGCTGACGGATCAACTCCACTGCCGCCTGCAGTTTCTCCTGAGACATACTGCCGGTTCTGCTCAAGATGATCGTCCCCGCATGTTCTATCTGATTGACAAAAAATTCCCCGAAATTTTTTATATACATTTTACACTTGGAGGCATCCACCACCGCCACGGCGCTGTTGACTTTCACCTCCAAATCGGCGGCCACATTCTCCACCGCCTTCACCACATCGGAAAGCTTTCCCACGCCAGAGGGCTCAATCAGTACCCGCTCAGGCTTGTAGGTGGTCAGCACCTCTTTCAGAGATGCGCCAAAATCCCCCACCAGGGAACAGCAGATACAGCCGGAATTCATCTCCTTAATCTCAATCCCCGCATCCTTCAAAAATCCGCCGTCAATGCCAATCTCGCCAAATTCGTTTTCAATCAGCACAACCTGGGTGTCCTGCAGCGCCTCCTTTATCAGCTTCTTAATCAACGTGGTCTTGCCTGCCCCCAAAAAGCCGGATACAATATCAATTTTTGTCATAATACAT
>CAMWTF010000121.1 GCA_947177105.1 uncultured Lachnospiraceae bacterium
TGAGTATCTGGAAACCATAATCAGGGTCACCTTGAACGGCGGTGAGGTAACGCCGTCCATGCCGGACGCCTACCTTATCAGCCATGACCTGCTGGAGAAAGCCTATCTGGCCGGACTGGCTGTGCCAGTGGAGGATGCGGCAGGCGTGATGGACGAGGCCCATTTTCCCAAGGCGGCGCTGTCGGCAGTGACTTATCACGACAAGCTGGTGGCTTACCCCCTGTACTATGAGACTACCGCCCTGATCTACAACGAGACGTATCTGTATGAATGGGCGCGGCAGCAGGCGGGCAAGGCGGATCCGACGGGAGGCGTTGACGGGGAAGAGGGGGAGTTTGAGGAGTTGGACGAACTCCCTGACGAGGAGAATTCCCCGGTGATATATGACGAGGAAACCCTGGCGCTACGGACGCAGCAGTTTTTGGATCGGGCGATTCCGGCCACGGTGAGCGACATTCTGCAGATTGCGGATAGCTTTGATCTTCCGGATACGGTGGAGGGAATTTTTTCCTGGGATGTTTCGGATATCTTTTATAATTACTATTTTGTGGGCAATTATATGAATCTGGGAGGAGAAGCAGGGGATGACAGGACCCAGATTGACATATATAATCAGGAGGCCATTGCCAGTCTGGGGATTTACCAGGGGCTGAACCAGTTCTTTTCCATTGATTCTTCCACGGTGAGTTATGATTCGGTACTGCGGGATTTCCTGGAGGGCAAACTGGTATTTACCATCGCGACCACGGATGCGGCGGCGGTTCTGGCCCAGGCTAAGGCGGAGGGGAGTTTCCCTTATGATTACGGTGTGTCCCTGATGCCGGATCCCAGCGGCGAACTGGCGGGCAGATCCATGTCCGTGACCAGCGCGGTGGCCGTCAACGGTTATTCGGAGCACCAGGAGCTGGCCAATGCGTTTGCCGCCTATCTGGTGGACGGCTATGCGGAGAACCTGTATGAGCATACGGGAAAGGCGTCGGCCAACAGGACCGTGAATCTGGACAACGGCGCATTGCAGATATTTCTGGCCGAATATGAGGACAGTATGCCCCTTCCCAAGCTGATGGAGGCCAGCAATTACTGGATTCAGCTCGAGGTGCTGTTTGCCAAGGTATGGAACGGGGAGGACGTGAGCAGCATGGTGGAACAGCTGGATCAGCAGATGCGTACGCAGCTTGTCAAAAACTGAATATTTTCCGCATATGGAACCAATCATCAGGATATCCTAAACAGTAAAGAATATGCAAAGCTCTGGATAGTCCGGTTAGGACAGGTAAAGTCGTGAAGGCGCGAGAGAGCAGATTTCATGAGTGTATTTTACGAATGAAATCTGTCTCTCCTGTGTGTGCGCCGAAAGGACTTTACCCTTTAGAGCCATCGCGCAGCGATTTAATTTAGGAGGAACGAGATGATTGGTTTTTTTATTGCCCTGATATCAGGGGCGCTTATGAGCATTCAGGGAGTATTCAATACCCAGGTGACAAAAAGCTCCAGCATATGGGTGGCCAGCGCCTTTGTGCAGTTTACCGCGCTGCTGGTCTGTCTGGGAGCATGGCTGATCACGGACAGAAGCAGTCTTTTGGCGCCGCTGAAGGTAGAGCCCAAATATATGCTGCTGGGCGGCGCTATCGGCGCATTCATCACCTACACAGTCATAAAGAGTATGGATGCCCTGGGACCGGCCCGGGCGGTCATGCTGATCGTGGTGGCCCAGCTGCTGGTGGCCTATGTGATAGAACTGCTGGGATGGTTTGGCGTGGAAAAACAGCCCTGGGAGTGGCGCAAGGCCATAGGCATGGCAATAGCGATTGCCGGTATTGTCATCTTCAAGTGGAAATGACAGCCGCGAGAAAATTAAGTAATTTTTAAGCTTTTCCCACTTGTCAAGGGAAAATACTTCCTATACAATAAATCTATCAGCATAGAGAGGCATTCCGAGTACCGCCAGAAAAGGGAAAGGAACTATGATGAGAAAAATAAAGTGTGAGTTACTTCTTGTGTGCTTTTGGGTGTCGCTGGTCTTAAGCGGCTGCAGTCGCAGCAAAGAGATCCTGTATTTCGACCGGGAATCGGCGGATGAATTGTATGCTCAGAATATGGACGACTATACGGACGGGCCGTCCAAGAGGGATTTGCCCCAAGAGGGGCCAAAGTCCGATCAGACAGCGCTGACTGAGATTGACAGGCAGATATGCGTACATGTCTGCGGCCAGGTGTGTCGGCCGGGAGTAGTGATGCTACCCGAGGGAAGCCGTGCCTGGGAGGCCGTGGAGGCGGCAGGCGGGCTTGCGGAGGAAGCCTGTGAGGCGGCGGTGAATCTGGCGGCAGTGCTGCGGGACGGGGAGAAGCTGTACATCCCGGCCGTGGGAGAGGCTGTGGCAAAGGAAGACTGTGAGGCGGACGGCGGGCTGGTCAATCTGAACACGGCGGACGCGGGCAGGCTTAAGACCCTGCCTGGGATCGGTGAGAGCCGTGCGTCGGATATTCTGTCCTACAGGGAGAAAAACGGCGCTTTTCGGTCCGTGGAAGAGATTATGCAGGTGCCGGGCATCAAAGAAAGCATTTATGAGAAGATCAGGGATATGATAACGGTAGATTGAGCATGTGGGGAAGGACGGTTGAAGGAATGGCTGTAAAAAGGGCATTGGTAGTGGATGATGAGAAACTGATCGTGAAGGGGATTAGGTTTAGCTTAGAGCAGGATGAGATGCAGGTGGATTGCGCTTATGACGGGGAGGAGGCCCTGGAACTGGCCAAGGCCAACCGGTATGATATAATTCTGTTGGATATCATGCTGCCCAAGCTGACGGGTTTTGAAGTGTGCCAACAGATCAGGGAGTTTTCCAACGTGCCCATTATAATGCTGACAGCCAAGGGCGACGACATGGATAAGATACTGGGGCTGGAGTACGGCGCGGACGACTATATAACCAAACCCTTCAACATCCTGGAGGTAAAGGCCAGGATCAAGGCCATCATGCGCCGCGTAGAGCCCAAAAAAGGCCAGGCAGAGGCCCATAAGGAGTTGGTAAGCGGCGAGATGCGCCTGGACTGCGAGGGCAGACGGGCCTATATTGCCGGCAGAGAGATTGGTTTGACTGCCAAGGAATTTGAGGTGTTGGAGCTGCTTATGACCAATCCAAACAAGGTGTACAGCAGGGAGTCGCTTTTGAAGATTGTCTGGGGTTCCGATTATCCTGGTGATGTGAGGACAGTGGATGTACATATCAGGAGACTGCGTGAGAAGATAGAGAGCAATCCCAGTGAGCCGCAGTATGTACACACTAAGTGGGGAGTAGGGTATTATTTCTATAATGTATAAGCCATGGTGAATAATTATATAAAAAAAATAAAAGAATTTTATCATCAGTATCTCAACATCCGCAGTCTGAGGGTTCGGATATTCCTGATCGTTTTGGTGGTGGGCATTGTTCCCAGCGTTGCCATGCGCTATGGAATCATGAAAAATTATGAGCAGCGGGCGGTGGAACTTCGGACGGCCACGGTGCAGAGCCAGCTGAGAGTCATAGCGGATCATCTGATCAATGAAGACTATCTGAATATGAGGAGTTCTTCGGCACTCAGTTTGGAGTATTCGAACACCAGCAGTTCCAGGGTCATCAATGCTGAATTGGAGATGCTGTCCAACCTGTATGACGGGCGGGTACAGATTATCAGCGGGAATCTGCGGATTGTCAAAGATACATACAGCATCAGCGAGGGAAAGACTATTATCTCGGAGGAAGTGATCAAGTGTTTCATGGGGGAGAGTCTTTCTAATTATGATGCCCAGAACGGATACATTGAAATCACCATTCCCATTATCGACAATCAGAATGTCAGCGGGGAGGAGGCTGGAGTGGCGGCCACGACAGGTCCGAATCCCAGGGTCAAGGGTGTGATGCTTACCAGTATCTCCACGGCCTATATCACGGAGACGATGGAGGTCTTAAGCCGCAAGGCCATGATTCTGGAGGCGTTGATGATTATGGCCATTGTCGTCATCGCTCTGATTTTGTCCATCGTGCTGACAAGGCCCTTTGAGCGGGTTACCAAGGTCATCAATGATGTGAAGGCGGGATACAGCAATGAGAGCATCTCCGTGCCGGACCTGGCGGAGACCGAGCATATTGTGGAGGCATTTAACCAGCTGCTTCAGCGCATGAAGGTTTTGGATGATTCCAGACAGGAATTTGTATCCAACGTGTCCCACGAACTGAAGACACCTTTGACTTCCATGAAGGTGCTGGCGGATTCCCTGTTGGTGCAGGAGGATGTGCCTGCGGAGCTGTACCAGGAGTTTATGGAGGATATCGTGTCGGAGATTGACCGTGAGAACCGCATTATCACGGATCTGCTTACTTTGGTCAAAATGGACAAGAAGGTTTCGGCTCTGAATATTGCGTCCATCAATATCAACGACCTGACGGAACTGATATTAAAGCGTCTGCGCCCCATCGCCCGGAAGAAGGACGTGGAGGTGGTATTTGAGAGCGTTCGTCCTGTGACGGCCGAGGTGGACGAGGTAAAGATGACGCTGGTGATGTCCAATCTGGTGGAGAACGCCATCAAGTACAATAAGGAACATGGCTGGGTCAAGGTTGTTCTGGACGCGGATCATCAATATTTTACGTTTGAAGTCAGCGATTCCGGCATCGGCATCCCCGAGGAGTCTCTGGCACAGATCTACGAGCGCTTTTACCGGGTGGACAAATCCCACTCCCGGGAGATCGGCGGCACCGGATTAGGGCTGGCCATCACCAAGAGCGCCGTGCTGATGCATAGAGGCTCCATAACGGTGACCAGCACGGAGGGAGAGGGATCCACCTTTTTGGTAAAGATTCCTTTGAACTATATTTCACAATAAAGCGGCTGCGGAATTTCAGCCCTTTAGCGCCATCGCGCGGCAATTTTAGCAGGAGGAACGTAATGAAGCGAATTATGGCGGTGTTGCTGACGCTGATCTGTCTCATTGTCCTTGCGGCCTGTAATAAGGAACAGGTGGATCAGTCCAAGATCTATTCGGTCTACTATGTGAGCAATTCCGAGACTAAGATAGAGATGCATGAGTACTATATGGAGGTGGAGGATCTGGAGAGCCAGGTGACGGAACTTTTGAATGCGCTGGCAACCACTCCGGCAAAGCTGGAGTACAAGGCTCCCCTTAATATGGGCTTTCAGGTGCAGAGCGTGGAAGTAAATATGGGCAAGGTGCATCTGGATATGACGGAAAATTATAACAGTCTGTCAACGACAACGGAGGTACTGGTGAGAGCGGCTATCGTGAGGACGCTGACCCAGCTGCCCCAGATCAATTTTGTGTCCATCACAGTGAACGGCAATCCCCTGCGGGACTCCCTGGGAAACATCATATCCACAATGAACAGGGATCAGTTCGTGGAAAATGACGGCAATGCCATCAACACTTACGAGGAGATCACGCTAAAGCTCTATTTTGCCAATGAGGCGGGAGACCAGCTGATTGCGGCCAACCGCACCAGAGAGTACAGCACCAATATTTCACCGGAAAAACTAATTGTGGAGGAGCTGATTAAAGGGCCCAGCAGGGAGGGACTGTACCCCACCATCAATCCATCCACCAAGGTGGCCAGCGTAACTACCAGAGATGGGGTGTGTTATGTCAATCTGGATGAGACGTTTCTCACGCAGCCCTACAATGTAACAGCGGATGTCACGATATACTCTATCACCAACTCTCTGGCGGAACTAAGCCACATAAACCGTGTCCAGATATCCGTCAATGGGGACAATTCGGGCACATACCGGGAAAAATACAGTCTGACCACTTATTTTGAACGCAATCTGGATATTGTAACGACTTTAGAATAGGGTGAAAAAGGATTTTCACCAGCCTGATTTGAGTCGCCGCGCAGCGGCGGCATGGAGGTTAGTGTAAGCATACTGCTTGAGCATCCGGATAAAAAGAGCAATATTTATGCCTGCGCAAAGCGGGCGGATAGGAGCATGATTGGGAGGAATACGAAGACCGCTTTTATGCGGCTGCATGGCTCTGATCACAGTCATCGTAATCTGGCAGCGGCTGGAAAACCCGCCGCCCTGGGAGCCAGAGCTGTCCCGGCAGTTCTGTGGGGAACTGCCGGTGACTGTGACCGGGCAGGTATACGAGAAGGAAGTCCGTACCTTATACGGCGAGGAAATTCTAATTCTTTATCTGAGATCTGTTACCGTATCGTCTGATACGGAGTCGGGGGACGGAGCATCTGTCCCAGATATTTCAGGACAAAAAGTAAATGACAGGCTGATATGCCAGCTGGCAGCGAACCAGACGGGATGGGAGAGCATGGCCGCAGAGAGGGCAGCGGGGGACGAAGCGGCGGCGAGGCGGCTGTGGGGGCAAGTCGGTCTTGGCAGCCAAGTGGCAGTGCAGGGGCGGCTGGTATTTTATCAGCACGCTACCAACCCGGGAGAGTGGGACAATGCGGATTACAATCTGATCACCGGCGTGGCAGGGCGTCTGAAGCAGGCCAGACTTCTGGGCAGCGACAATGGGCAGTGGCGGATCCGGGAGGCTTTGCTGCGCCTTCGCCATATCCTGAAGGAAAGGCTCTGCCAGGCGCTTCCATCCAGCGAGGCATCCCTTCTGGCCAAAATGCTGCTGGGGGAAAAATACGGACTGGATCAGGAGCTGAAAGAGCTGTATCAAAACAACGGCATTGCCCACGTGCTGGCTATTTCCGGCCTGCATATCACCTTGCTGGGCATGGGGCTCTACGGCCTGCTGCGGCGCTGCGGCTGTCCGATTGCGTTGGCGGCCATAGCCGGGGGCTGCATGATTCTGCTCTATGGCGGCATGGTGGGCTGGGGGATATCGGCGGTCCGCGCCATAGGCATGTACCTGATCCGCATGTTGGGAGAGATCTGGGGCAAGCGCTACGATATGCTGACAGCTATGGGCGTATTGGCTGCGGGAATGATATGCCATAACCCCAGACTGGCGTACCACTGCGGATTTCTGTTGTCTTTTGGGGCGGTGGCAGGGATGGGACTGGTATATCCCGCATTGCTGGAATTGCCTGTAAACGCAGGGCTCGAAAGGCGGCTCCACGCCAGGCGTCTGACATGCAGGATACAAGTGGGGAGGGGGGCTAAGCCCAGAGCAGACAGGGCATATTGGGCAAACAGGGGGCTATTGCTGCCCCAGAATCTGCTTAGAGGGCTGCTGGCCAGTCTG
>CAMWTF010000122.1 GCA_947177105.1 uncultured Lachnospiraceae bacterium
GTATATCGCCACGTCGGGGGAGCGGTACGGCCTGCTGCTGGATGAACATATGGAGAAGCTGGCCTATCTGCCCGGACTCTGTGACGTGGCAGGCGACATGCTGGTATTTGACTGTGGATCAGGGAATCTGCGGCAATGCTGCTTGTATTCCCTTCAGGAGCTGGTTGCTCTTGGAGAGGCATATATAGAGGGGTGAAGCGGAGGCGGAGCCTTAAGACAGATGCCCAAGGGGGATCTGCGGAGATTAATGAAGGGAGGATTTCATAGAATGAAATCAATCAAACGAGGTATAGCAGTGCTGCTGGCGGCGCTGCTGCTCATGCCAAACATGCCAGCGAAGGCGGATCAGGACAGTCCTGCCGCGGCCGGGGTGGTACAGTTTAACACCGGCAGCGGTGTCTGCACGATTGTGAATCCC
This sequence comes from uncultured Lachnospiraceae bacterium, assembly GCA_947177105.1. Lineage (GTDB taxonomy): Bacteria > Bacillota > Clostridia > Lachnospirales > Lachnospiraceae > Acetatifactor. The sequence continues at coordinate 419 of CAMWTF010000122.1, forward strand.
GCCGGGGATACGGAGGCGGCAGAACCGGGGGCTGTGTCCGGCAACAGTGTATCCGACGGCGATATGGGCAGCGACGCGGATGTTGATGAAAAGGGGCCGGCGCCGTATGGAGATGACTGTTTCGCGGCGGACGGCAGCTATACAATCCAGATTCCGGAGACGGATCCGTTTTTCCCGTATGAGGTACAGTTCACCTGTGACGGGGAGGTGACCAATCAGTGGTTTATGAGTCCTGATGACACGGTGGAGATCGGCGGGCATACCTTCCGGGTATCCGCCCGTTTCACCGGCACGGTTATGACGCAGATGAACCTGGACGTGGCGGGTAAAAAGGTTATTGTATATCCGGAGAGCAAGGACTTTGGCGCTGCGCAGGGCGGTTTCGCGGACATTCCCCAGACCTTTTCCCTGCTGCCCCTGGAGTACAGATCGCTTTCCGTGGATCTGAGAGGTTTTACCCCTGCTGAACTTTCCATGGTGTCTGTGGATTCCATTTTCACGGGGCAGAATGCTTTGACGGATACTTCCCGCATTATGTGGGCGGCATATAGCAATGATGACTACACCATAAGCGGATCAGGGGATCTGCTGAATCTCAGCGGAGCTTCTTCCTGGGAAATGATTGTCGGCGCCGCGGATCAGCTTGCGGCGGACAACATCCGCTATCGGGTCAGCATAAGTCAGACAAGTTCATATGAATGGCTGATTCCCACTGTTTATGTACAGGCGGAGGATGGCAGCCGCACGGAAGTGACCGTGAATGATATAGACTACTATGGTACTTATAGCAATGAGGAGGTATATGGATATTTGCGGTTCGATCTGCTGGAAAAGGAAATGGGGGATCGCCGGGAAGCATATGTCAGCCTGGATCTGGATACCAGCCTTTTTGCCAACACGAACTATGACCATGTGAGGATCTTTGAGGGAACACATAAAACGGCGGCGGAGGCGGAGGCCGCAGCGGAGATCACAGACAAGATATGGCAGGTGGATATGTCGCAGCCAAATGCGGGGTATTTGACAACAAGGTATGTAGACAGCTATATGACGATGGTCATGTACAATGCCTCAAATCAAGTGATAGGTGTATTGCCAATGTATACGTATTGGGGGCTGGATAGTAATTATATCAGCGCATCTTACATGTACTATGATCAAACTGGAGGCTATGGTTCATTTTATAGTTACAGTTCTACCACAGACAGTGACGGCGTGGTAAAAAGGATATTTTACGTGCCTTCTGGTCATACAGCGAATGAATCATATAGGCTTCCTATGACTTATTATCAAAATGGCGTTTCCAGTAAGGATGCTGTGACAGCGGCTTATGTGGGTCTGTATTCCTCAATCACAGAAGCTGTGGCAGCGGGAGCGGCTGATATAAAGGATACACTATTCGGCACGGGGTATGTGGCGGATTATAGCCAGGGTGTGTATTTCTCTGTCTTTGTGGGAGCAGACGGAACAGAAGACCAGGAAGTATATAAGCTGTGTTTCATAACTCAAAAGAGCACAACTGTATCCTCAGCCGATTTGCACAGTGGTACGGCAGTGTCTTTTTTGGGACTGGTGGACAGTGATGGAAATGGGGTGGAGTGCTATATTGTGAAGTACAATGAAGACTCCTATGCCGAGTATAACTTCCCCACCATACTGGTGGGCGAAGATGTGGATGTGACGAATCTTGCCCCTGAGTTCAGCACATCTACAGGAGTGAATTTATACGCTACCGGAAGCAGTTCCCCGGAGGAAAGCGGCAAGAGTTATCATAATTTCGCCAACGGGCCGGTGCAATATACGGCGGCTGCGGAGGACGGCAATAATTCCATGAATTACTGGCTGCAGGTTATCAAGCCGTCGGAAGGGGCGGGCAGGCTGTATGTCAACAGTCTGGCGGATCCTGCTGCCCAGGCTGACGGCGTTAACTCCATCCGTGAAGTCATGCTGGATGGATACCATAACAATACACATGACATTGTATTGATCAATATGGGCACGGAAGCCATTAGCGCACTGACGGCGGAGGTGGTCTCCGATGTGGTGGAACTGGACGAGTACTGGACACTGAAAGGCGTCTATGACCTGGCGGGCTTCTCTGGCACGGACAGGGCAAATTATTACGGCGAGTTGGCCAATATGGTAAAAGTCCGCCTGAAGGTAAAAGAGGGCGTGAATCCCGGTACGGACATCAGCGGTACTCTGACCGTCAAATCCGGGGACACTCCTCTGCTGGTAATGACGCTGACAGGTACAATCGGCAATCCCTGTATCAGCACCACGGATATCCCGGAGGCGGTAAAATATGTCCCTTACGGCACGGTGATCCAGAACAACAACAAGTATAGCTGGAACACGGTGAGCTACAGACTGAATAGCGGTTTCCTGCCGGAGGGTATGGAGATCCGTCCCAACGGCGAGTTATACGGCGTACCCAGAGAGACGGGTGAGTTTACTTTTACCGTATATATGACCAACAGCGCCAGCCAGTTCAGCAATTCATGGAAGGAATTTACACTGGTGGTAAATGAAAACACGAATGCCAACGTGGACGGCGCCACAGATGCGGGCTATGATGTAACACAGCGCATTCCCACTCTGCAGCTTGGCAATGTATCATCCGATCAGCTGTTTGTATCCCAGGGCGTGTTTGATCAGTTTGCCCATGTTTTCCTGGACGGCAAGATGCTGGAGGCGGGAAAGGACTACACGGCGGAATCCGGCAGTACCAGGATTACAATTCTGTCCCAGACGCTGAATAACGGCCTGGGAGAGGGCACCCATACTCTGGGTGTGGAGTTCCGTACCACTGACACGGATACATTGAAGAGGGCGGCGCAGAACTTCGTGCTGAGCACGTCCACCAACGACAATAATAATGACAATGACAGCAGCAATGACAACAGTGCTGATAATGGCGGCGGAAACACCTCCGGCAGTGCGGCGGGCAAAGAGAGCGCCGCAGGTAACGCATTCATTGCAGGCGGTGTGAACACAGGGGAATCCGTTGCCGTACCCTATGTAATTGCGCGCGGCGACACTTTGCAGAAGATTGCGGCTAAATTCTATGGGGACAGGAATCTGTGGAAAAAGATTTTTGCGGACAATGCAAATGTCATTCGTAATGCCAACAGAATTTATCCCGGCCAGGTGATCCTGATCTATCTGCCCGGGGCGCAGGAGACGGTATCCGCATCCCAGGTTCCGGCAGCGGGCGCGGACCAGCCGGGCTTTACAGGCGGTAAGATCTATGTGGTGCAAAGAGGCGACAGCCTGTGGAGAATTGCGGAAAAAGTCTATGGCAGCGGCAGTCAATGGAGGCTGATCTTTGAGGCCAACAAGAACGTGCTTCGCGGCCCCGGCGTGATTCATGCCGGCCAGCAGCTGATTATTCCGTTTCAATAAATACGGAAGTGCCGTAAACTAAATAATTGTGGAAGCCTGCCCTGGTGTACGCCGGAGGCAGGCTTTTGTGTGTACTTCTTCAAGGATGGATGCAGTCCTTTAGAATATAGTCCTTCTGATAAAAAACAATTTGACACCTATAATAACCTATGCTATATTTATTTCAAAGCAGTGATTCTACTATGTCTACGATAAGACTATTTTCTTTTCCCGCAAGGGATGTCGGAACGGATTCATGCTTTTATTCCAATAAATTAATTGAATAGAGCAGGAGGTTTCGGCATCAGGAGAGCTTCTGCGGAAGGAGGCAGTATTGGGGAAGAAGGATTTGTCATTAAAGACTTACCTGGCCGATCCGGCGCGTTACGCGGATGTGTATAATGGCAGCGTATTTAGAGGTATGCAGGTGCTGGACGCATCACAGTTGGAGGAGGCGGCGACTGTGGCTGCGAAAGCGGATGGCGGTGTGTCGTTGGAGACGACATGTAAACTATATAAAAACTCATGAGGAATGCCGTCACCTGGATGCGGAAACTTATGAAGTTATAGGGAAACTGATTGGCGCGGCAAAGTCAGGGGAAATGCAGGGAGAAACAGAGAAGGAGGAGGAACAGGACATGTGGAAGGCAGTAGAGGATTTGATTGAAGATGGAAAGGCAGAGGGCAGAGCAGAGAGCAGGATTGAGAAAGCCAATCAGCTGATATCTATCATAGGCAATATGATGGAAAAGCTGCATTGCACCTTGGAGGAAGCCTGCGAGATTGCCGGGCAGCCTGTTGAGGAATATATACAGGCCCAGGAATTACTGTCAAATTGAGGATATAATCTTAAATCTCATCAGAAAGCCTGCCCCGGTGTATGCCGGCGGCAGGCTTTTTCGCGTGATGTCTCTTTTGAAACTATAGTATAAATGGGAATAATATGTAAAATGATTATTAAATCGTATTTATTGAGTTTACTTTTCTGGTGGCGGATGGTACAATTTAGAATTATATATGTTTAAAAAAGTCGGAGGTTCCCATGAGCAATTTCGAGAAAAAATTTGGTAAATATGCGATAAAGAATATATCCCTGATGCTGATTATGTGCTATGCGGTGGGATATGCCATACAGTTGATAGGGGATGGATTTTTGAACTTTTTGACACTGGATCCCTATAAAATCCTGCACGGGCAGATATGGAGGATTGTGACCTGGATCATTGTGCCGCCCTCGTCCTTTAGTATCTTCACGATCATTATGCTGTTCTTTTATTACTCTGTGGGCACTACACTGGAGCGCACCTGGGGGGCTTACCGCTACAATGTGTATCTGTTCTCCGGCATGCTTTTTACGGTGCTGGGCAGTTTTGTGGCTATAGGACTCTGCTACCTGTTTTATGGGGACGTGATGGCAATTCCCGGCAATGCGGAATCTGTGTGCAGACTGTATGGCACCCTGTTTAGCACCTACTATATCAACATGTCCATTCTGCTGGCCTTTGCGGCTACTTTCCCGGACATGCAGGTGCTGCTGATGTTTGTGATTCCGGTCAAGATGAAGTGGCTGGGCATTATCTACGGGGCCATGCTGGTGTTCGATCTTTTTCAGAATGTGGGCAGTCCGTTGGCTGGTATCTTCTACCGTACAGCTATTGTGGCATCCCTGCTGAATTTCGTGATTTTCTGGATTACCAGCAGAGGCCACATCAATATGTCCCCCAGGGAAATCAAGCGCAGGCAGGAGTTCAAACATGAGGTGAAGAAGAACATGAAGATAAGCGGCCATAAATGTGCCATCTGCGGCAGGACAGACGCAGACGATCCCACACTGGAGTTTCGGTTCTGCTCCAAGTGCGAGGGCAATTATGAGTATTGCCAGAACCACATTTTCACCCATGAACATGTGAAGCGGCAATAAGAAAAGTGTATTCCTTTAGGACAGCTCCCGCATATCAGGAAAAACTAAATTGTGTGTAACCAGGCGGCACATAAGGCTGTCTATATGATTAGCAGGCGTCCGGAACATGCGAAACTTTGAATTAAAGAAGGGAAATGAGAATGAATCAGGAAGCTTTATTTGCCCGGACGCTGGAACAGGTCAAGGAACAGGCCGCCGACCAGGGGGGCTGGATTGACGAAGAAGAGGTGCAGGAGGCATTTGCCCCGCTGGGACTCTCCGGGGATCAGCTGCAGATGGTCTATGATTATCTGGTTAAGCATAGGATTGGCATAGGCGGGCCGGTGAATCCCGACGATTATCTGACAGAGGAGGAGAAAAATTACCTTCAAAATTATCTGGACGAGCTGGAGGGTCTTCCCCAGGCGAGCCCGGGGGAGAAGGAGGCTGTCACTCTCTCTGCCATGGCGGGGGATATGGATGCCCAGGGGCGTTTAGCCATTTTTTATCTGCCGGACGTGGTGGAGGTGGCCCGGTTATACAGTGGACAGGGCGTACCGCTGGAGGATCTGATCGGGGAGGGCAACCTGGCGCTGACCGCAGGGGTGTCCATGCTGGGAGCGCTGGAGCGGGCCGATGAAGCCCAGGGCATGTTGGGTAAAATGATGATGGATGCCATGGAGGATCTGATACAACAGCAGCAGACCACGGAAAAGGCGGATCAGAAGATGGCAGAGAGGATTAATAAGGTGCTGGAGGCAGCACGTTCTCTGTCGGAGGAATTGCACCGCAAGGTGACGGTGGAGGAGCTGGCCCAGGAGACGAAGCTGTCAGAGAAGGCCATTCGGGACGCCGTTCGCCTCAGCGGTCATCAGATCGAATATCTGGAGGAATTTTGATGCTGTTACAGAAGCAGAGTTATGAGGATTATAAATATGTGATGGGGGATACAGGCAATGTGTATCTGGGGGCCAAATATGCCTATGGCGAGCTTTTGCAAAACGAGGATGTACCGTTTAAAATCCGCGCCATTGTGGAACGCTATATTCTGCCCCAGTCGGACGCAGGGACTACGCTGGAGAGTGATTTTTACTATATGACTGCCGACAGTTTTGCCTACCGCACCTACCGGCAGCTGAAGGTTAAGGTGAAGTACAGCAGTCTGGTGGAGAAAAAGAGTCTGTTTTCCAAGGGAAAGAAAAAGAAGGTCTATGAGACACAGATAATGAGCCTGGAGGATTTTGTGAAGATGTCCCCGGCCCAGAAGCAGTCACTGGGGATATTGGTGCAGGAGATCGTGGTCAACAAGCTGGCAATGATGGTTTTTGTGGTGTAACATGCGGAACTAAAATCAAGAAAAACAGCATATACCCGGAAAGCACACTGATGAACATATGGACGCCTCAAGCGGCCAGATGTTCATCACCGATCTGTGTGGTTGCAGGGTACATGCGGAACTAAAATCAAGAAAAACAGCATATACCCGGAAAGCACACTGATGA
>CAMWTF010000123.1 GCA_947177105.1 uncultured Lachnospiraceae bacterium
TTCTCATTCGAATTCCTTGTTGGAAGGGCATGTGTTTTTGCTGGAATTGACTATTTTCGTCTGGTAATATGCCGTTTCTGTGTTTGCGTTGCCATACGTCTGATCCGATGCCATTTCTGAGGATGCCTCCGTATTCTCCGCCGCAATATTCAGTCCTCCATCCATACCATCCTGTCCGTTTCCACAGGCGCTTAGGCATAAAAGACACAAAAAACCGGCCAATGTTTTGGTTTTTATATATTTATTCATATCGTATTTCCTGTTATAATAAAGCCTTGTCCAAACACAGGCAAGGCTTTACAACTCAGTTCCTAACAAAAGCGGTGTACAAAATCCAGGCGTCACACAATTTCTGCCACAATCTTCTTTATGTATCTTATGATCTGTTCGTCAGCCTTTTCAAAATCCATAAAATCAATATGAGGAACAAAATCATTGTCCATGCTGTCTACACCCATCAGTTCTTTGGCCCACAACAATGCAATCGCATATCGCCCATATAGATAATTGAGGTGAAAGCCATCTCTTGTAATAAACCTGGAATCTCCATTAAAAAAGGAGTTCTCTCGCAGTTTCTGAATTACCTCTCCGCTCTTAATCAGCGGAAGCCCATGTCTCTGCGCCGCATTGCCATATGCTTGTACCAAGGCACGGAACATTTCCTGCTGGTTTCTATTATACCGCATAAAATTCCCATGTCTACTGTTTTTTTCGTATGCCCAGGTCTGGTTCAGAAAAATCCCGGCCTCCGATTGTTCCCGCAAATAACTTATTATCAATCCCAGGAAAGGCTCATAAGTATCCTCCCAGCCACTGTCATAACTTGCCTGGTGCGTTACAATGACATCAAACTTCCTCTCCCGTAATACCTCCTTGATGGAGACATACCTGTCTGTTTTTCTTCCATTCAATTGAAACTGATATTCACAGGCATCTTCTTCTATATTCCTCCAATGCCGTTCCAGAGAACAACCGCCTATGTACAGGTTAATGACCTCATTCTCTACCCCGCTCCTCTGACCGATATCATGCAGAAAATAGGTGGCATCCTCTGAAAAACTGTTTCCGATAGCAAGTATTCTATGCATATAACGACTTTCCTCTCATGCTGCAGCATTTGCCAACAATACTTTATCCATTCCTGAGCATCTTCATTCAAATTGCGGTCATCTCATGCCTCGATTTAGATTTCAAACTGATCCATCAATTCCACCATGGTTCTGACCTGGGTCCTCTGTTCCTCGCTGACCGCCGCCGTCTCCTCCGACGCAGCCGAATTATTATCCACCGCCGAAGAAACCTGCTCAACTCTATCGTTCACTCCGTTCATACGTATAGTATCCCGCTTGAGCATCTCCGCAATCTGCCCCATCTTCTGGGTCGCTTCCTTCGCCTCCTCCATGACCTCATTCATATTGGAGACAGTCTCATCCGCAATCGTGATACCCTTATCCATGGCCGCCACTGTCATCTCAATCAGTTCCGTGGTCTTTCCTGCGGCGCTGGCCGATTCATTCGCCAGATTCTTGACCTGCTCCGCCACAACTGCGAAGCCTTTGCCTGCTTCGCCCGCTCTGGCCGCCTCGATAGCGGCATTCAGCGCCAGAAGGTTCGTCTGGGAGGCAATGTCATCGATGGTTCCGATGATGGTGCTGATCTGCTCCGAACATCTGCTGATCTCCTGAATAGCCTCCTTCAAATCCTGCATTTTCTGGTTTCCGCTTGCCAGCGTCATGCCCGCTCTGGTAGCCATTGCAGCGGATTCCTCCGCATCTCTGGTATTGTTTTCCATACTGGTAGTCATTTCTTCAAATACTACCCGTATCTCAGATACCTGTGTGGCCTGTTCGGTACAGCCTTGTGCTATATCCTCCGCGGCATAGGCCAGCTGCTCTGAACCGCTGTCAATCTGATTGGAAACGTCACGAATTGTCAGCAGGGTCTCCCGCATTTTCTCGCAGATCTTCAGGAAGGACTCCTTAATAGTTATAAATTCGCCCACATATTCCTGTTCCATCTGTATATTATACTTTCCGTTCCCCATCTGCTCAAGTATCTTATTGATCTCTACAATCATGGCATGCAGGTTCTTTTTCATGAAAGCGATAGCCCCCACCATTCTGCCCACTTCGCTCTCATCTACTTCCAGTTCCAGTTCCGTGCGGAAATTGCCCGCCGCAAGCACTTCCATCTGCCCGGATACTTTTTGAATAGGCTCTAACAGTTCTTTCTCCGTAAACTTGATAATCTTGGTAAACCGCGAAATGACATATGCAAAAGAACAGGCAAACAGAATACCAAAAAAATACTGGAGCAGCACTGTGAATGTCTGCCTTCTCTCTTTTCTATCCATAATGGTGAGAATTACGTCATCTGTCAACTGATTGATCTGCCATACAACTTTGCCGTACTCTTCGCTGAATACACATGCCTGTGCTGCTTCGAGATTGCCCGCCTGTACATGGGTAATGGCCTCTTCCTCCTGGGGGACAAGCCCCTCTGATAATGCGGCAATTTGATTCAGGGTATTCCACTCCGCCTCTGTCAGACTGCACTTCTTCAAGGCTTCAGTCGCGAGTTCCCTGTTTCGATCCACGTTCAGTTCCTGCCTGTAAAAATCGCAATACTCCTGCCTCCCCGTAGCGGCATAGGACTGTATGTCATAGGTCAATGTCCTGGATCCGACCCTGTACTGGTTCAACGCCGACATCGTATTGAGCTGGGCCATATGTATTCTTGATGTCCCCATATTCATCATAATAAAACAAAACAGCAGCGCCACTCCAATACCCACCGCGATATGTGCCTGACGCACTAAACTCCTCAGCATCACCGACTGACTCTTTTTCCCTGATACATTAACTTCACTTTTTTTCATCGTTCCCCTCCATAAGTTTTTCAGTTCTTGGGGACATCGTCCAAGTGCAACGGTCCTCAACCCCCGTGTGCCAACGGCAATATATATTTATTATATCAGAACTTCCATGCATTTTCCACTTTTTATTTGACAATTTCACCAATTATATGTAAAATGCAAGTCCTGCAGGCACAAACAAAGTGACAAAGGACGCATGTAAAAGCTGCTTTGCATTGTGCAACAAGTCCAAAACCTTCTTCCGCTTGTGGTTTAGACCGCCTGATTCTTCTCCTTTCCACAATACTGCATCGTTATTATTACTTCCACATTCGCCGTCCAGGGAAACTGATCCACCGCCACAGCCCGCTCCACATGATAGCCCCCCTCCAAAAACGCCTCCAAGTCACGCGCCAGACTGGTGGGCTTGCAGGAGATATACACGATCCTCTCCACGCCATAGCCGATGATCTTGGGCAGGGCCTTGGGATGAATACCGTCCCTAGGCGGATCCAGAATGATCATATCCGGCTTCTCCGTCAACTCGTCCAGTACCTTCAGCACATCTCCGGCGATAAATCTGCAATTCTGCAGACCGTTTAGCGCAGCGTTCTCCCAGGCGGCCTCCACGGCCTCCTCCACGATCTCCACGCCGATGACACGGTCTGCTGCCGCCGCCATCAACTGAGCGATGGTGCCCGTACCGCTATACAGATCATAGAGCAGCTTTTCTTTATCATCCAACTCCCCCACATACTCCCTGGCCGTCTCATACAGCACCTCGGCGCTGTAAGTATTGGTCTGGAAAAAGGAAAAGGTGGAAATCTTAAACCGCAGCCCCAGCAATTCCTCAAAGATATAGTCACGCCCGTAGAGAATCTCCGTATGGTCGCTCTGCACCACATCCGCCAGAGAATCATTGGTGATATGTAAAATTCCCGCCAGTACGCCGGATAACTCCCCCCGCTCCTGCAGCCCCAGCAGGCAGGCCCGGAAGCCCTCCAGCAGCGCCCTGATCTCCTCCGCATCCCCTGGCTGCCCATAGACACCGCCTCTGGGAGCCTGGGAGGAGGTCACCAGGGCTACCAGAATCTCCCCAGTCCTGGCCGCTTTCCTCACCAGCAGATGACGCAAAAATCCTTCATGCCGCATCTTGTGGTGGAAACTGGTACACTGCCCCTGAAAATAAGCCAGCACAGCCCCCAGGATCCTTCGGTAGTCCTCGTCCACAATCCGGCAATCCTTCACATGCACCACGTCATACATACTGCCCCGCTTATGCATACCCAAAGACAGGGGACCGTCTTTTACCTCGTCCCCAAAGGAAAATTCCATCTTATTCCGATAGGCATAGGGCTGGGGACTCCCCTTGATGCCCTCCCACTGCCAAGGCTCTTTCTGCCCTTCCAGCGCCCGCTCCAGCAGCTTTTGCACCTGCCGCTCCTTGATCTGAAGCTGCTCCTCATAAGGCAGGGACAGATAAGTGCATCCTCCACACACGCCAAAATGGGAACACGGTTCGCCGGTTTCCAGAGGGGATGATTCTACCACCTCCAGAAGCCTGGCTTCCGCCTTCCCATGCCGCACCTTATTTACGAGGAAAGAAACTTTCTGTCCGGGCAGGCTGTTTTTCACCACGCAGGTCTCCTCTCCGGCCCTCACAATGCCCTTGTTAGGAAACTCCACGCGCTCCACAATTCCAGTATATACCTGTCCTTTTTTCATGTTTACCTCACTAATAAACCTTTAGTTCTCTCCCTCGTCCTCGAAGATATCCTCCTCATCGTCCTCATCCTCGAACTCGTCTTCGAAATCATCCTCAAAGTCCTCCAGATAAGTCGGAGTAAAATAGCGGTATACCGCATAAGCGATAGCGGCCACTGCCGCCACTGCGCCGATGATGGCCAGAACCCACACCAGCACATTGCGCTCCTTCTCCTCTTCCTTCTTGCTGGACAGCAGTTCACTCAGTTTCTTCAATTCTGTCATATTCATATCACAATCATCCTTTCCGATATGTTGTTAAGAATAGAATACCACAAATGCAATCAATTTACTACACTTTTTTTAGTTTTGCAAAAGATGCATACATAATTTTTTGCCCGGCCTTGTCAAAATTCACCGTAACCTTGTAATCACGGGGTTCTTTGGCAATCTGGGTCACCGTGCCATCCCCGTATTTCAGATGGCGCACCCGGTCTCCCTCCTGATACTCCAGCTCTCCCAAAGTCTCCATGCTGTCCCCTTTGGTAATCCCGGCGATCTTATTCAGACTCCCGATACCCTGGGCGATATAGGGCTTGTTCTCTCTGGGTGTCACCCTGGGCCGCAAAATGGCCTTGGGACGAAAATCTCCGCTCCCGCTCCCTGCAAAGCCGCCCACATCCACTATCTTTTTCCCGGGCGGCGTGTTGTCCAGCAGGTCTCCCGGTATCTCCTGCACAAAGCGGCTCACGGGATTGTACTGATTTTCCCCCCGTATCATGCGGCTGCGGGCGTAGGTCAGCGTCAGTTCCTCCTGGGCCCTGGTGATTCCCACATAGGCCAGCCTGCGCTCTTCTTCCAGATCCCCCGGATCATCCGAACTGATGCACATATAGCTGGGAAACAGACCGTCCTCCATCCCCGCCAGATACACATAGGGGAACTCCAGTCCCTTGGCACTGTGAAGCGTCATCAGCAGAATGCGGTCCGTGCCGTTTTCCAGACTGTCGATATCGGCTACCAGCGCAATCTCCTCCAGGAACTCGCTTAAGGATATCTCGTCATGAGTCTGCTCATAGAACACGGCCCTGTTTAAGAATTCTTCCACATTCTCCATCCTGTCGTTGCCGTCCTCATCGTCAATGCTCTGCAAGTACGTCTGATAGTCAATGGTATCCATGATCTCATGAATCATATCCACGATGCCATAATATTTTGCCTTGGCCTTGAACACCTGAATCATTTTTACAAAGGGCTCCAGCTTGGCTGCCGTCCTGCCCAAACTGGTGATCTGATCCATCTGCTCCAGGGCCTGGTAAAAGGTGATGCCCCGCATATCCGCATAGCTCTGCACCTTGTCCAGCGTAGCGTTCCCGATGCCCCGCTTGGGCACGTTGATAATCCGCTTCACTGCCAGGTCATCCCTGCCGTTGTCAATGGTTTTCAGATAGGCCAGTATGTCCTTGATCTCCCGCCGCGCATAGAAGTTGATGCCTCCTACCACGTTGTAGGGCATTCCGTCCACCACCAGCCGCTCCTCCAGCATACGGGACTGGGCATTGGTGCGGTAGAGGATGGCAAAGTCACCGTAATGCGCCTGGCCTTTCCGCACTCTGGCCGCAATATCGTCCGATATATACTCCGCCTCCTCATAGCCGTTGTCAAACTGCCGGAAATGAATCCTGCTGCCCTGATCCTTTGCCGTCCACAGAGTCTTTTCCTTGCGCCCCCTGTTATTGCGGATCACAGCGTTGGCAGTATCTAAGATATTGCCGGTGGACCGATAATTCTGCTCCAGCTTGATGACCCTGGCCTCCGGATACACCTTCTCATAGTCCAGAATATTGCGGATATTGGCCCCCCGGAATTTATAGATGGACTGGTCGTCGTCGCCCACCACACAGAGATTGCGGTATTTGTCCGCCAGCAGCCGTATCAGTTCAAACTGCGCCGTGTTGGTGTCCTGATACTCGTCCACCATGATATAGCGAAACCTCTCCTGGTACTGGTTCAAAACCTCCGGGCAGCTTTTCAGAAGTTCCACCGTCATAACCAGCAGATCGTCAAAGTCCAGGGCATTGCTCTTCTTCAGTTCCCGCTGGTACTCCTTGTAGCATGCCGCAATCTTTTTTTTCTGATAGTCCCCCATAGTCTGCAATTCGTACTCGGTGGGAGATATCAGCTCATTCTTGGCGGAGGAGATGGCGGACAACACCGCGCGTTCCTTCAGCATCTTGGTATCAATCATCTGCCTCTTGCACACGTCCTTGATGATCGCTTTCTGATCATCCGTGTCATAGATGGTAAAATGATTGTCAAAACCCAGCTTATCAATATACCTGCGCAGGATACGCACACAGGTGGAGTGGAAAGTGGACACCCACACCTGGTCCGCGCCAAAGCCCACGATATTGTCCACCCGCTCCCGCATCTCGCCGGCCGCCTTGTTGGTGAAAGTGATGGCCAGGATGTTCCAGGGATTGACTCCCATCTCGTCTATCAGATAAGCAATCCGATGGGTCAATACTCTGGTCTTGCCGGATCCTGCCCCCGCCAACAGCAGAAGAGGTCCTTCAGTCGTCGTGACCGCCTCTTTCTGTTCTTTGTTTAAAGTGTCATATATACTCATTGTCTCGTC
>CAMWTF010000124.1 GCA_947177105.1 uncultured Lachnospiraceae bacterium
GATATCCTGAGTTAGATACTGATATAATTAATATGCAAAACAGGTATTTTTTTGATCGAGTGCAGGAAGTCATTAAGAACATTTTAAAAAAATATGAATCGATTTTTGATTTACTTTCTATAAGCAATGAAACAACATTGCAATACGATGGAAATATTTTAGATACAATTCGTGGAACGGATTCGAGAATTATATGGATGATTAACAAAAAATTGGGTAAGGAAATTTATCTTGAAGGTTATAGGAAAAAATTAATGGATGATGTAGATATTGAGGTTTATGAAAAGGAATAATACATAAGCAGATTATCAATAAAAGCCCCCGAACAGGGGGATCAGAGTGCCATAGACTCACTGCGTCAGTTCGGTCTGTAAACGGAAATCACGCCATCAGTAGCCTCAGGCATCTCCCGGTCAATAAACTGTACAAAAACAATAAAACTACTTGTAAACTTCCAGAATATTTAGTAAAATACACTTATGGGTGTCAGAATGTGCGAAATCAAGTTCTGGCAAAATACCTAAATCAGACCTTAATTGGAGGATAGCTTATGAATGTTTACACAACTGACAAGATCCGCAACGTATGCTTATTAGGTCATGGCGGCAGCGGTAAGACCAGCCTGGTGGAGGCCATGGCTTACCTGTCCGGCATTACTTCCAGAATGGGTAAAACAACCGATGGCAATACAGTCAGCGATTACGGCAAGGAGGAGCAGAAGAGACAGTTTTCCATCAGTACCTCCGTGGTTCCCATCGAGTGGGAGGGACATAAGATCAATATTCTGGACACGCCGGGATATTTTGACTTTGTAGGCGAAGTGGAGGAGGCTCTGAGCGCGGCGGGAGCAGCCATTATCGTGGTGAACGGCAAGGCCGGCATCGAGGTGGGCACCCTGAAGGCATGGGAGATGTGCGAGAAGTATAAGCTGCCCAGATTCATCTATGTGTCCAACATGGACGTGGACAACGCCTCCTTCCGTCAGGTGGTGGAGGATATGACGGGGCTCTTTGGCAAGAAGCTGGCACCCTTCAATCTGCCCATCCGAGAGAATGAAAAATTCGTAGGCTATGTGAACGTGATCACCGAGACCGGCAACCGCTGGCAGGGCAAGGAAGTGGTTCCCTGTGAGGTGCCGGAGTATAATAAAGCCAATCTGCAGATCTGCCGTGACGCCCTGATGGAGGCGGTGGCGGAGACCAGCGAGGAGATGATGGAGCGCTTCTTTAACGGAGAGACCTTCTCCGAGGCCGAGATCCGCGCGGCGTTGCGCACCAATGTGTGCGACGGCAGCATCGTGCCTATGACCATGGGTTCCAATACCTTATGTCAGGGCGTTTTCACCCTGCTGGACGATATCGTGAAGTATATGCCCAGCCCGGAGAACCGGGAAGTGGCCGGCATCAATATGAAAACCAATGAGATCTACCATGCGGATTACGACTTTGCCAAGGCTAAGTCCGCCTATATCTGGAAGACCATCGTGGATCCCTTTATCGGCAAGTACTCCCTGATCAAGGTAAATTCCGGTGTGCTCAAGACCGATGATCTGATCTACAATGTGGATAAGGACATCGAGGAGAAGATCGGCAAGCTGTACGTCCTGCAGGGCAACAAACCCATGGAAGTGGGCGAACTCCACGCAGGCGACATAGGCGCTCTGGCGAAGCTGACGGCGGCCCGCACCGGCAACAGCCTGTCCACCAAGAACACCACCATCAAATTCGGTAAGTGGGAGATTTCCACTCCTTACACCTACATGCGCTACAAGGCCAAGAACAAAGGGGATATTGACAAGATTTCCCAGGCGCTGCAGAAAATTACCCATGAGGATCTGACCGTGAAAGTGGTCAATGATTCCGAGAACCGTCAGCTGCTGCTGTACGGTATGGGCGATCAGCATCTGGAGATCATCGCCAGCCGCCTGAAAAACGAGTACAAGGTGGAGATTGAGTTAGATAAGCCCAAGGTGGCTTACCGGGAAACCATCCGCAAGACCTCGGACGTGGAGGCCAAGCACAAGAAGCAGTCCGGCGGCCACGGCCAGTATGGTCATGTGAAGATGCGCTTCTCCGCATCCGGAGACCTGGAGACTCCCTTTGTGTTTGAGCAGGAAGTGGTGGGAGGCGCTGTGCCCAAGAACTACTTCCCGGCGGTGGAAAAGGGATTGCAGGACAGCGTACAGAGAGGGCCTCTGGCGGCTTACCCGGTGGTGGGTGTGAAAGCTGTGCTGTACGATGGATCCTACCATCCGGTGGATTCTTCCGAGATGGCGTTTAAGATGGCTACCATTCAGGCATTTAAGAAGGGCTTCATGGAGGCCGGACCTGTGTTGCTGGAGCCCATTGCCTCAGTGAAAGTGACGGTGCCCGATTCCTTTACCGGTGATATCATGGGCGACCTCAACAAGAGAAGAGGCCGTGTGCTGGGTATGAATCCCACAGTGGGCGGCAAGCAGGTGATTGAGGCGGATGTGCCTATGAGCAGTCTCTATGGCTACTGCACGGATCTGCGTTCCATGACAGGCGGCCAAGGCGAATACAGCTATGAATTTGCCCGCTACGAGCAGGCTCCCAGCGATGTGCAGGAGAAGGAAGTGGCGGCCAGGGCAGCCAAGGTGGCGGAGAACGCTCTGGAAGAGTAACATAAAATATAGCAGGGCAGCTTCTTTGGAGAGGCTGCCCGTTTTTATCCGTGGATGCCGGATTCCCATGGGGAATGGAGGATGCTTCACAGGATCGGGTATGGCGTTGCGAAGCGGACAGAAAAAACTTGACATCCCCGGGCAATAGAGCTAAAATGAGCCATAACATCAAGAAAAATCTGGAAGAGGGGTAAAAGTTATGGCAGCACCTTACAACCACCACGAGGTGGAACAGAAATGGCAGAAGATCTGGGATGACGAGCAGGCATTCAAGGTCTCTGAGGATTATTCCAAACCGAAATACTATGCACTGGTAGAGTTCCCCTACCCTTCGGGAGCGGGGCTGCATGTGGGACACCCCAGACCCTACACGGCTCTGGACATCGTGGCCCGCAAGCGTCGTATGCAGGGATATAACGTACTGTATCCCATGGGCTTTGATGCCTTTGGCCTGCCCACGGAGAACTATGCCATCAAGAATCATATCCATCCCAAGATTGTCACCAGAAACAATGTGGCCCGCTTTAAAGAGCAGCTTCATGCCCTGGGCTATTCCTTTGACTGGGATAGGGAGGTCAATACCACGGACGAGGAATACTATAAGTGGACCCAGTGGATTTTCCTGAAACTGTTCAAGGCAGGACTGGCCTACAAGTCCGAGATGCCCATCAACTGGTGTACCTCCTGCAAGGTGGGCCTGGCCAACGAGGAAGTGGTGAACGGCGTCTGTGAGCGCTGCGGCAGTTCGGTGGTGCGCAAGGTCAAGAGCCAGTGGATGCTGAAGATCACCGAGTACGCGGACAGGCTGATCCAGGATCTGGACACGGTGGACTATGTTGAGCGGGTGAAGGTATCCCAGAAGAACTGGATCGGCAAGAGCCAGGGGGCGGAGGTGGATTTCTCCATCACCGGCAAGGAGGACAAGCTGCGCATCTACACCACCAGACCGGATACGCTGTTCGGTGCCACATATATGGTGGTGTCCCCGGAGCATCCTCTGATTGACAAATATAAGGACGAGATCCACAACTATGAGGAACTGAAAGCCTACAGGGAGCAGGCCGCAAAGAAGTCTGATTTTGAGCGCACGGAGCTTGCCAAGGACAAGACCGGTGTACAGATCCAGGGTCTGACTGCTACCAACCCGGTAAACGGCAAGGAGATTCCCATCTGGATATCAGATTATGTACTGATGACCTACGGAACTGGCGCTATCATGGCCGTGCCTGCCCACGACGAGAGGGACTGGGAGTTTGCCAAAAAGTTTGGCCTGCCCATCATAGAAGTGGTGGCCGGAAGCCCTGTGTCCGTACAGGAGCAGGTTTTCACGGATGTGGCCACCGGTACGCTGGTGAACTCCGAATTTTTAAACGGGCTGTCTGTGGCCCAGGCCAAAGAGAAGATTATCGCATTTCTGGAGGAGAAGGGCATCGGCGTCAGCAAGACCAATTTCAAGCTGCGTGACTGGGTATTTTCCAGACAGCGTTACTGGGGAGAGCCCATCCCCATTGTAAAATGTGAGAAGTGCGGCTTTGTGCCCATCCCTGAGAGCGATCTGCCGCTGACACTGCCGGAGGTGGAATCCTATGAGCCCACCGACAACGGCGAGTCCCCGCTGGCAGCCATGACCGACTGGGTGAATACCGTCTGTCCCTGCTGCGGCGGCCCCGCCCAGAGGGAGACGGATACCATGCCCCAGTGGGCAGGTTCCTCCTGGTATTTCCTGCGGTATATCGACCCTCATAACAAGGAGGCGCTGGCCAGTAAGGAGGCGCTGGAGTACTGGATGCCTGTGGACTGGTACAACGGCGGCATGGAGCATACCACGCTGCATCTGCTGTATTCCCGTTTCTGGCACAAGTTCCTGTATGACCAGGGAGTGGTACCCTGTCCAGAGCCTTATCAGAAGAGGACCAGCCACGGTATGATTCTGGGGTTGAACCCCCACAGCTTTGCGAATCAAACCCCGGAGGAGCAGAAGCGACTGGTGGAACAGTACGGCAGCGAGAAAGCGGCCAGGGAAGCTCTGGTGGAGCAGTTTGGCGAGATGGCGGAACATCCTATCGTAAAGATGTCTAAAACCCTGGGCAATGTGGTGAACCCGGACGAGATCGTGGCGGAGTACGGCGCAGACACCCTGCGCACCTATGAGATGTTTATCGGCGCCTTTGACATGTCAGCCGCCTGGAGCGAGGACGGCGTGAAGGGCTGCCGCAGATTTCTGGAGAGGGTGTGGAAACTGCAGGATATCCTGGTGGAGGGAGAGGACTACAGCGCCGAGTTGGAGACCAAGATGCACCAGACCATCAAGAAGGTCAGCGGCGACTATGAGAGCCTTAAATACAACACCGCCATCGCGGCCATGATGGCGCTGATCAACGATATGAACAAGAAGGGGGCTGTGACTAAGGGAGAGTACAGGACGCTTCTGACGCTGCTCAATCCCGTTGCGCCCCATATCACGGAAGAGTTGTGGCAGATCTGCGGTTTCTCCGGCAAGATCTATCAGACCAGCTGGCCGGAGTACGAGGAGGCCAAGACCATCGAGGCCACCGTGGAGATCGCCATGCAGATTAACGGCAAGATGCGGGGCACTTTCTCTATTCCCCAGGATCTGGCCAAGGAGCAGGTCATAGCCCAGGCCAAAGAGCTGTTGGGAGATAAGCTGACCGGCACGATTGTCAAGGAGATCTATGTGCCCGGCAGACTGGTGAATATTGTGGTGAAGCCGTAGGCATTCGGTTTTGAAAGCAAAGAGGAGGCAGATAGATGCATTTTATGGGCATCTATCTGCCTCTTTTTTGGGGATGTGCATTTCCATAAGCCCCATCCAAATGGAATATTGAAGCGGTCGGTATCCTGAATAGTCTGTCAATTTGACTTTCGTATTTTACGAATTGTCGGCGGTTGTGCGGTACATGAACACTGCCAGAGGCTCATCCGTGTCAGGCAGACGCAGCGCGTTGCTGTCCAGGGCACATTTGCCGAGCAGCCCCACCGTGTCAAAGAACAAGAGTTTGCCGATGACATCGGGAATCAGTCCTGCCACGCTCTGAGGGGCATGGTTTTGGAGAAGTGTCTGTCCCAGAGAGACCATCTGTTCATACAGATCCGCCATAGCCTGGATCTGGGGCTCCAGCAGAGCCTCCGTCTTTGACAGCTGTGCCTGGTCGAAGATCACATATTTTTCGGATCCGGAGTAGATGGAGTCGCTGATAGTCTGCACAGGATGCCGGAGATAGCGATTTTTAAGGGGCAGAATGCCAAAGTCCGCAAAAGACGCGGCATAGTCCCCATTGATGCGGGAGTATCCGGCAAAGCCATAGGCTTTATAGGGGCTGTCAACTTCCGAATAGGCCCTTCCTACGTTGATGCCGGTAGCATCCGCGTAGAGGGGGTGGTAGGTATACTGTCCAATATGGCGTCCGTCAAAAAGGTTGTGTCCTCTGTGTATCACCAGCCAAAACAGCGGCCAAAGCAGCCGTTCATCCTCCATGCCTGCGCCGCGGAAACATATTTCCCGCAGCGGGGCAAGCTGGCGGCGCAGATCGTCCAAAATCTCCGTGAGCCGTTCGGTGCAGAGGGGTGTCAGCCGTTCGTACAATTCTCCCATGTACTCTTCGGTGAAGATGATCATATTAGTCTGGTAGCGGTCCCTGCCGGAAGGCTGCTGTATTGTGGACGAGGCATTGAGGGAACTGGGGCCTTTATCAGAGCCCATGGTGTTCCCTGATCCGGATTCGCTCTTTGCAGGCAGTATGCTCAGTAATCCGTATCTGACCAGCAGGGCTGTCTCATCTTCCAGATAGGCGGCGGGCACTCCCAATTCCAGGGCCAACTCCCGGACAGTCACCGGAGAGTAGTAGGCGCTGAGCAGGATGTTGCCGGGCAGCAGGCGGTTAAAAAGGCTTCTGTATTCCGGATTATAGCTGCCGGAAAAAAGGGGGCTAAAGCTAAATTTGGCGGGACTGTAACTCTTTGTTCCATATTCTCTTTCCATTCCGATACCTTCTTTCAGTAGTCTCCTGGTTTTAAACAGGTAATATTTGGTCATATTCAGAGAAATTCCCAGCTTTTGGGCGGTCTCCTGGCAGGAGAGACCCTGAAAATAATAGCAGAGGGTGCATTCCCGGTACTCTCGGGACAGCAGGGACAGTTCCCGGCGCAGTTTTGTAATCTGATCCAGCTTGTCCTCTTTAAGAACCAGATCCTCCGCAAAATCCTCCTGGCTGGCCAATTGCTCCAGAGTGTCCTGGGGCAGAGGATCCAGGGTGTGTCTGTTCTTTTTGCGCAGGAATTTCTTGTAGGTGTTCCCGGCAATGGACCAGACGAAGCCATAGAGAGCCGTCTCGTCCCGCAGTCGGGAGGCGTTGGAGAGCAGAGCCAGCAGGATATCCCCGGCCAGATCCTCCGCGTCCTCCCGATTTGAAACACGGGAGAGGGCATAGGCGTAAATGGTTTTCATATTTTCTTCCGCGAAGGCGGAAACCTGATTTTGCTTCATGTGGTTCCTTTC
>CAMWTF010000125.1 GCA_947177105.1 uncultured Lachnospiraceae bacterium
CGGCAAAACAGGCATAATATTCTTAAAATCTATTGACAAACCGTATTACAAGCACAGCCTATGTTATCAGAGGGAGGACACGGTATGATTTATAAATTGATTATTTGCTTTCTGGCAGGGATTGGAGCCGGTCTCGGCACCGGGTTTGCGGGCATGAGCGCCGCCGCCGTGATCAGCCCCATGCTCATTACTTTTCTGGGGGTTCCGGCCTATGAGGCCGTGGGCATAGCCCTGGCCAGCGATGTTCTGGCCAGTGCCGTCAGCGCTTACACTTATGGAAAAAACAAGAATCTGGACATCCGCAACGGCCTGGTGATGATGGTTACGGTTCTGCTTTTTACCCTGATGGGCAGTTGGGCGGCCAGCAAGGTTCCGAACACCACCATGGGCAGTTTTTCCGTCTTTATGACGCTGCTGCTGGGAATCAAGTTCATCGTAAAGCCGGTTATGACCACCAAGGAATCCATGAACAGGGTCAGCGGGAGGAAGCGGATCATACAGTCGGTTATCAGTGGAAGTGTCGTTGGGTTTATCTGTGGTTTCGTCGGTGCCGGCGGCGGTATGATGATGCTTCTGATCCTGACCAGCGTTCTGGGATATGAATTGAAAACGGCAGTCGGAACCAGCGTGTTTATCATGACCTTCACCGCACTGACCGGTTCGGCCAGCCACTTTGCCATCGGTGGGATGCCGGATCTGTGGTGTCTGCTTTTCTGTGTGGCCTCCACGTTGCTGTGGGCCAGAATTGCTGCCAAATTTGCCAACAAGGCCAGCGCCGTCACCCTGAACAGGGCCACGGGCGTGGTTCTGGCAGTGCTGGGAGTTGCGATTCTAACCGTGAATTTTATCAAGTGAGTTGCGGTCCGCATAGAGATAGGGACAAAAGATGGATTATTCAACTATAGTAGCTAAATCACAACGGATATATCCTGTCTTGTCTCCAATCGGAATCTGATACCATTCATATCCGTGGGCGTCATTTACTGTGTCTAAAAGTAAAAATGTTTCTCCCTGCAGCGCGATTCCTATTATATCAGAAGAACTGTCAGGAGCAGATCGTATTTTTACGATTTCACCAAAAATTTGAATAAATATTTCATTTTTCTCTACACGGGAGTTGATTAACAATATAGTGGCGATAATCGCATATGTGCCGATTATACATGCCGCTATTAATACGAGCTTACCTTTGATGTGTTTTGTTTTTTTGCTTTCATCCATAAATATTTATTAGCCTCTCATATAGTGTATTGGTTACTTCTTTCCATGCATTGTACCACAATATTTATATGTAATCCACCGAGAACATATGTTTATATCCCAAAAACATCTTGACTTGAAGTAGGCTTTAAGTTATATACTATGCTTAAAGCTATTTTATTAACTTTAGCGGTATCTGTCAAGAATTGGTATTTTTGCACAATCAATGAGAGGAGAAGCGTATGGAAAAGGCAAAGGTGTATTTCACCAGGGAGATCACGCCGGAGGCTGTGATCAGAATGTATGAGATGCTGGGAAAGGAGCTGCCGGGCAAGGTGGCGGTGAAAGTACACTCCGGCGAGAAGGGCAACCAGAACTATCTGCGGCCCCAGTTTATGCGTCCCATGGTGGAGGCGGTAAAGGGAACTGTGGTGGAGTGCAACACCGCCTACGACGGGGCAAGAAATTCCACACAGAAACACAAGATGCTGATGGCGGAGCATGGGTGGAGCAGATATTTCCAGGTGGATCTGCTGGACGCAGAGGGTCCGGATCTGGTGCTGCCCATTTCCGGGGGCAAGGTGCTGAAACAGAATTATGTGGGAAAAAACATGGCGAACTATGATTCCATGCTAGTGTTGTCCCACTTTAAGGGGCATCCTATGGGCGGCTATGGCGGAGCCTTAAAGCAGCTCTCCATCGGCTGTGCCTCCAGCGCCGGGAAATGTCTGATTCACTCCGGCGGCGCCACCGATGACCAGAACGTTGTGTGGAGTCATGTGGCGGAGCAGGATGCGTTCTGTGAGGCCATGGCGGAAGCCGCCGGCAGCGTTGTGGAGTATTTTAAGGGAAACACGGCTTATGTCAATATGATGTGTAACCTGTCCGTGGACTGCGACTGCTGCGCCATAGCGGAGGATCCCTGTATGAAAGATATCGGCATCCTGTCCTCCCTTGACCCGGTGGCGCTGGATCAGGCATGCATGGATCTGATCTACCAGTCCAAGGATCCGGGCCGGGAACATTTTCTTAAGAGGGTGGAGTCCAGACACGGCACCCACACCATAGACGCGGCGGCGCAGCTGGGCTATGGGACAAAAGAGTATGAACTGATCTGCGTGTAAAACCGCAGTCAGGTTTGGATGTGTACATCCAAATACTGATTGTCCCAGTATCGTAGGCCAGTCTGTGATATGCAGGAGCAAGCAAAGCTTGAAATTCTAGTAGAAATCAAATACAATAGAAATTAGTATTTATCAGGGCAGCAGAAGATGGAAAAAATGGAACAGAAAAGATGGTTGGCGGGGATTGACACTGGAAACCGGGCATTTTGGAGGTACGAAGGGAAGACATGGAGCATAGGAGAAAAAGCCGTATGAAAAAATCCAGGCACAGGTTTTTATTCCCCCTGTTTCTGTTTTTGGCCCTGCCTTTGTACCTGTCCGGCTGTGGCAGGACAGAGGAGGATATAGCGGCGGAAGAAGTCTCTTCCTTGCAGCAGGAAATCCCGGTTGACTTTCCTTTTTATGAATCGGAGAATTTTACCCTTACCTTAGTGTCGCCCGGGGATGCTGCCGGGGAGTATATGCTGATGCTCTGTGGGGAAGACGGGCAGATCCTACAGCGGATTCCCTGCGGCACTCTTACAGAGCCGTTGACTTTTTCTTATGACGGGCTTGTCTACGGTTCCTGGAGAGATCTGGAGATTTTTTCCGCCGATTCTGACACGGGACTGTTTTTCCGGTGGAAAGAGGAGCGTTTTTCGGAAGAGCCGATCCGGATTCCCAGATATGCGGAGGTTCGGGGGTGTGATATGCTCACCGTTTCGGAGGATGAGAAGAACCAGGAAAAGCATATATATCAGTTAAATGAATTTCGGGGGCAGGTGGAGGAACTTCGCAGCTGGAGTCTGAACCGGGACAGCGGTATGCTGAAGATAGAGGACAGCGTGAAGCAGCAGATCCTGTTTGAGGGGAGCGTCGCTCTGGATATAGCGGGCGAACCTCTTAACCAGGAGTATTTTGAGTGCTTATTTTGGAATAAACTCTATCTGCTGTGGGATTATTCTGCCGATCCCACAGTTTATGCATGGCTGTATGAGAAGAGCGCAGAGGGAGACAATGCCCGGGAGGACGGAAGTTCATGGCACACAGCAGAGTATGAAAATCGTCAGGCGTTTCTGGAAAGCTGCGGTTATACCGGGGAGGAACCCACCTACCAGTATTACGATATGTTCCGGGAGCTTCAATTGGAACTATATCTGGACGAGGAGACGCAGCAATGCTATGGAATTGCCTATTGGAACCGTGTAAACTGTGATCGGGAGAACGTGCCGAAGCTGTTCGGATTCACCATATGCGATATAGGAGAAAGGCAGTGGGAGGAAGACTTTGCGTTTTCCTGGCTGTGTGTGGAAACAGCCAGAGGAAATGCGGAGGGAGAAGATCAGGATAGTATCATAGAATACACGAAAAATGGAAAGCCGGATTATTATCTACATCAGGGACTCATGGAGGACTGCGGGGTAGAATATATGGGCAATCTGGTGGAAATCGACTTTATATACCGGGAGGATGACACGCTGTTTGTGCGAAATTATCATCACGATGCCCGTACTTATACTTCCACGCTCTGCTCCCTGAACAGCTATTTTGATACGAAAGAGCGGCTTGTGTACGAGACGGGCTATTTGACGCATGGCTCCTGTGAGTTTTATTATTTTTATGAGGGCGATGGGGAGATGCCCGCTTACGGTTTGTTTCTGGACTATAACGGGGGATATGTGATTCCTGAGATGGTGCGGTTTTGGTGAAACCGAAACAAAGGGATTAGTTGAGGTGTCTGTCAGGCAGCGGTCATACGGAAAGGAGGATGATATGTTTTACATAACAGGAGATACCCATGGGGAGTTCCAGCGGATTGAGGCTTTCTGCAAACGGTTTGATACCAGCCGAGAGGATGTGATAATAATTCTTGGGGATGTGGGGGTCAATTACAGCGGGGGATACTATGACAGGGTAAAAAAGGAGTTTTTGGAGGCTTTGCCGATAACGATTTTTGCAATACATGGAAATCATGAGCAGAGACCACAGAACATTGAGGGATATCGTGAGAAAGAGTGGCGCGGCGGCGTAGTGTATTGGGAAGAGGCGTATCCGAGTCTGCTGTTTGCGAAGGACGGGGAAGTGTTTGACTTGGACGGGAAGCAGGCCATTGTCATGGGTGGAGCGTACAGTATCGACAAGATGGTGCGGCTCATGTACGGGTACGGCTGGTGGCCGGATGAACAGCCCTCTGATGAGATCAAGAGATATGTGGAGAGCAGGCTGGATAAGCAGGGGTGGAAAGTGGATGTGGTATTGAGCCATACCGCGCCGCTGAAATATGAGCCGGTGGAAGTGTTTCTGACCGGAGTTGACCAGAGCCAGGTAGACAAGTCTACAGAGGAATGGCTGGACGTGATTGAGGACAGGCTGGAATATGAGAAGTGGTATTGTGCCCATTATCATACGGAGAAGAAGATTGACCGGCTGGAGATAATGTTTGAGAATTTTGACACATTTTGCGGAGAAAGATTTTACGGGGACACCGGGCGATGACGGGAATTGGTTTCAGGGGGATGAGAGTATGGGCAAAATATATAAGCTGAGTAATCCCAAAGATGCGGCAGATTTGTTTGCGGGCTGGCAGGAGACTTTGATTGATTCCTGCCTGCAGGGTGTCATGGGGGAGATATATGCCGCGTCTTCCCGCTCTGCCATGGCTATGCTGGGTGATTTCTGTTTTCTGGCAGGGGAACCGGACGCAGAGCTGGTGGCTTATAAGCCGGAGGAATGTGACAGGGATTTTATGATTATGGTTCCACAGGATTCTTCCAGGAGAGAGCCCATGGGAAATAGGATTTTGCCGGATCCTCCTCAGAAGCTATCCTGGGAGAAACTGATCCGGCAGAGCTATGGGGATAAGGCGCGTCAGGTAACCCGCTATGCCATCAAGAAAGAGGAACATATTTGGGATTTGGACAGACTGCGGGAGGCGGTGTCCGGTCTGCCCCCGGAATACACGCTGCGTCTGATTGACAAAGAGCTTTATAGGAAGTGTATGGAAAATGACTGGAGCCGGGATCTGGTTGCCCAGTACAGAGATTATGAACAATATCGGAAGCTGGGACTCGGCGCGGCAATCCTGCAGGGGCAGGAGATCATTGCCGGGGCCTCCTCCTATTCCAGCTATGAGGGCGGGATTGAGATTGAAATTGACACCAGGAAGGATCACCGCAGAAAAGGGCTGGCCTATATCTGCGGCGCCAGGCTGATCTTGGAATGCTGCTCCCGCGGCCTCTATCCCAGCTGGGATGCCCAGAATCTGCAATCGGTGGCGCTGGCCGAGAAGCTGGGGTATCATTTTGACCATGCCTACACGGCCTATGAGATATGGGGGTATGGTTCCGGATGCCAACGGACTGGGAAAGCCGGATATTTGGATGGGAAAAAGTTTGGTGAGGTAGATAAATATGAAAAAGGTACAATTTTATGACAAAGTGGAAGATAGTCTGCTGCGTTTTGCGGTGATCATAGCCAGATCCGGGGACAAATGGGTGTTTTGCAAGCACCGGGAGCGGGATACCTACGAGGTGCCCGGCGGGCACCGGGAGCCGGGGGAGAATATCGACGACACCGCAAGGCGGGAACTGTATGAGGAGACGGGGGCCGTCAGCTATACATTGCAGCCCATATGCGTTTACTCCGTCACGGCTCCCGACAATTTTGACGGGCAGGAGAGCTTTGGAATGCTGTATTATGCCCAGATCGAAACCTTTGAATCGGAACTGCACAGTGAGATCGAGAAAATTCTGCTGACGCAGGAGCTGCCCCAGCGGTGGACTTACCCGGAGATACAGCCCAAGCTCCTGGAGGAGGCGAAAAGGCGGGGGATTCTGAAAACGTGGGAATAATCAAGACAATAATGCAGGCAAAACCTGTAAGCTGCATGGAGAGGGAAGGCTATGGGAATATATCTGAATCCGGACAACAAAGGCTTTTGGCAGGCAATCCGCTCTAAAATATATGTGGATAAGTCGAATTTGATCGCGTGTACCAATGAGCTTATCAACACAGAGGAAAAATATATCTGTGTCAGCAGGCCAAGACGTTTCGGAAAATCCATGGCGCTTAAGATGCTGGCAGCCTATTACAGCTGCGGCTGTGATTCAGCAGATTTGTTTAAAGACATTGTGCAGATGCTGGGCGGTGGGCGTGTCAGGGTCAATACATTTAGTTTTCAGAATGATATGAGTACCTTTAAGACAAAAGATGATGTATTGACATTGCTGATCCACTTGGGATATCTTGCGTATGACTCCGAAAAAAGAGAGGTATATATCCCCAACAAGGAGATTATCGGGGAATTTGAAAATGCTATGAGTGTGGGCGGGTGGCCGGAGATTATCCGCATTTTGAAAGCATCGGAGAAGCTTCTGGAGGCCACCTTAAGCGGTGATGAAAAAAGTGTTGAGGAGGGACTTGACCTGGCCCATATGGAGGCTTCGTCCATACTCATGTATAACGATGAGAACTCCCTTGGCTGTGCCATTGGCCTGGCATATTACAGTGCGAGGAAAGATTATAGGCTGATTAGAGAGTTTCCCACTGGGCGCGGCTTTGCGGATGTAGTATTTCTGCCGCTGCCCTCTGCGGGCAAGCCGGCTGTGGTGGTGGAACTGAAATATGATAAGTCAGCTTCGGCGGCCATACAGCAGATTAAGGACAGAAAATATATCCAGGCGCTGGAAAGCTTTACAGGGGAAATCCTGCTTGTGGGGATAAACTATGACAGGGAGAACAAAAACAAACCTCACAGCTGTGTGATAGAAAAAGTTTGGAAGTAAACTTCCAAATACGCATTAACGCAATAACACGGGCACAGCC
>CAMWTF010000126.1 GCA_947177105.1 uncultured Lachnospiraceae bacterium
CTCTGTGGCGGTGTCAGCGATCGACGTTTCCTGATTGTCCCCTGTCTGACTTCCGTCATTTTCCTCATTTCTGTTGCCGCAGCCCGCCAAACCAAGAATAAGCGTTGCTGTCATTAAAAACACTGCCAGTTTTTTCATAATACTCCTTTCTGTCACAAAGCGCAAGTGACAAGTGATAAAAATCACTATAATATTATCCATAGTATACCCTACTTTCCAGAAAATGTATTATTAAAAATTCTTAATATTTACCCGCGTCAAATTTTATGCGTGACAGCGTCATTAATTTCCTGTATACTTTCCTTGCTGTATTCATTTTTTTCGCTTGGAAAGGCAGGTTATTATTATGAGTATATTAAACGTGGAGCATCTGACCCATGGCTTCGGAGACAGGGCCATCTTTCAGGATGTTTCCTTCCGGCTGCTGAAGGGAGAACACATCGGCCTAATTGGAGCCAATGGCGAAGGCAAGTCCACCTTTATGAACATTATTACCGGAAAACTGATGCCTGATGAGGGCAGGATCGAATGGGCCAAAAATGTCCGGGTGGGCTATCTGGATCAGCACGCGGCGCTGCAGGCGGGCATGACCATCCGGGAGGTGTTGTCCTCCGCCTTCGATTTCCTCTATGAGATGGAGTCCCAGATGAACGGACTCTGCGACAAGATGGCGGATGCCTCCCCCGATGAGTTGGAAGTCTGCATGGAGGAGTTTGGCACCCTCCAGGAGCTGCTGACCCAGCATGATTTCTATATGATCGACGCTAAAGTGGAGGAGGTGGGAAGGGCGTTAGGACTTGCGGATATCGGCCTTGACCGGGATGTGACACAGCTCAGCGGCGGCCAGCGCACCAAGGTACTGCTGGGCAAACTGCTGTTGGAAAAGCCGGATATCCTGCTTTTGGACGAGCCCACCAACTACCTGGACGCTGAACATATCGTCTGGCTGAAGCGCTATTTAAGCGAATACGAGAATGCTTTCATCCTCATCAGCCATGATATTCCTTTCCTAAACAGCGTTATCAATCTGATCTATCATATGGACAATCAGCAGCTGACCCGCTATGTGGGAGATTACGACAAATTTCAAGAAGTTTATGCCATGAAAAAAGCCCAGCTGGAGGCCACCTACAACAAACAGCAGAAAGAGATCGCTGACCTTAAGGACTTCGTGGCCCGCAACAAGGCCCGGGTGTCTACCCGCAATATGGCTATGTCCCGCCAGAAGAAGCTGGACAAGATGGAGGTAATCGAACTGACCGGGGAAAAGCCAAAGCCGGAGTTCCGCTTTAGGGAGGCTCGCACCCCTGGCAGGTATATTTTCCAGACCCACGACCTGGTGATCGGCTATGACGCTCCCCTGTCCAGCGCCTTGAATCTGGAGATGGAAAGGGGACAGAAAATCGTACTGACAGGAGCCAACGGCATTGGCAAGACTACGCTGCTCAAAAGCATACTGGGGCTGATCCCGCCTCTGTCCGGATCTGTGGAGCAGGGGGATTATCTGCAAATAGGTTATTTTGAGCAGGAGATGGACCAACGTATAGACACTACCTGCATCGAAGAGCTTTGGAATACCTTTCCCGGTTTTACCCAGTACGAGGTGCGCTCCGCCCTGGCAAAGTGCGGCCTGACCAACAAGCATATCGAGAGCAAGGTCAGAGTCTTGAGCGGCGGTGAACAGGCCAAGGTACGGCTGTGTAAATTGATCAATCAGGAAACCAATGTACTGCTGCTGGATGAGCCCACCAATCATCTGGATGCAGAAGCCAAGGCAGAACTGCGGCGAGCTCTGTCAGAGTACAGGGGCAGCATTCTCATGGTCTGCCACGAACCGGAATTTTACGAAGGTCTGGCCTCGGATGTATGGGACTGTACGAAGTGGACCACAAGGATAATTTAGCTATTGTACACATAACGCCCCCATCCAGCCCATGGAAACATGGCTGGATGGGGGCGCTATTGACTTTCATAAATACCTTTTTACATCCCCTTTGTGATCTCTGACATAATCATAAACTCCGATAAGAATCTGGAGATATTAAAGGTTCTGATCCCGTTTTTGGCATTCCTCGCCTTCAGGCGGTCCAGATAATAATAGCCAAACCCCGCACGTTCATTGGAACGCCGTCCTGCCTCATGGGCCGCCTCGGACGGGTCCTCCAGATAGTAGGCATTCAGGTCATATCCCTCCTCTGCCATCAGGTCAATCAGCACCGGGGCGGCATCCGCGTTGAGATAGCTCAGAAAGCGGTAATCCTCGTAGGGTTCTCCCTCAAAAAAGGCGCTGCGGGTCTCTAAGTCTGTGCTGGCCACATTGACCCTGGCGATGAGGTAGTCCGGATGACAAAAGGACAATGCCATATAACACAGCGTTACTGCCACCATACTGTAGCGAAAAAGCGGAAAGCCCTCCTTTATAATGGATATGATAATGCCAGTAAAGAGCAGGAACAGCACCGCCAGGCCCCAAAGCACAAATATCCGCAGGAATGTCAGATAATACCATCTGATGTAGATAATCATCCGCATGGCGCTGGAGGCGATCATGATATAGGTACACAGCGACATCACTGTCAGTATTCCCTTCAGCACCTTGCTCTCCTTAAAGCATCCCAAGCCAATCAGAACAAAAATCAGATTCAACACACTGACTGCCAGCAGCTGGAAAAAGCCTTCCCTGGCGTATTCGGCATAGGTATAGCCTGCCGGAAGCGTCATGTTCCCCATAAACAAATACACAATCTGAATCACGCTGAACACCAGGTACAGCAGCGTCAGCAATGTGGCGATGGTGATGGCTATCATGGGTTCCCCTCTGCGGCCATCCTTTACCTCCTGATTAATCGTCTTTTTGCACAGGTAGCTTAAGATACTGTAGGAGGCCAGGAACATAAAGGCCCACATGAATAGCACCAACAAAATATTCCCCAGGCGAAGATGCTCCAGAATCCGCTCTGTCATGTTCCGGAACACCGCGTCCGCGCTTACCAGCAGCGGCAGCACCACCATGAAGATAGGGAAGGCAATCACCAGTCCCAGCATCACATATAACACTTTACTGTTCTTGTTTTTCATCTTGTTTTTGGTATACCAGCCGGCATCCCTAAAGGGCCGGTCCAGTTCGCCGATGGCCATAAACATTGTCTGACAGATGGCCCCTATATATTTACTCAGGTTCCACTTTCTGGTGTCATAGAGAGTGGACAGCAGGAAACTGATGGTCAGCAGAAAGATTCCCAGCTTATTCAGAGCTATAATCCTTCCGTCGTCGGTGCAGAAGGTGGACACCGCCAGCAGCATCATGCTGACTGCGTAAAAGACGCTTCCTTTTTTTAAGGAAATCTCCAGTTTTGCAAAGCAGAAGCAGATAAAGCAGAGACTTCCTGCCACGAAAAAAGGGTATGTCACCCCGCTGCTGTTACGATACATACAAAAGGCATACAGGCAGGCGTACAGGAAAGAGGCCAGACCGAAGATCTGGAAATTCTCCTTCATTTTCTTAGTCTCCGGCGTGTCCGGCTTTTTCACCGGGCATGGAACGGGAACAGGGCCTCCCATAGGGGGATATGGGGGACGGGCCCCGGGTATGGCGCCATTTGGCGATGCGAGCCTCGGGCCGGGCATGGCGGCATCCAGATCCTCCACATAAAACCGATCTCCCTGCGGAGTTGCGGGTTGTGCGCCGGGTACCGAACCGGCCGCCAAATTCTGTTGGGGCATAGCGCCGCCTGACGGCTCCTGCCAGATACTGTTTTGCATATTTTCCATAATGCTATAACTCCTTTCTATTGCTGCTGATTGTCCTCTAAAGACTCTACATTCTCAAAATCCTCCACATACTCAAGAATATCCCCGGGCTGGCAGTTCAGCGCCTTGCAGATGGCATCCAGCGTGGACAGGCGCACCGCCTTAGCCTTATTGTTTTTTAGGATGGACAGATTAGCCAAGGTGATATCTATCTCACCGGCCAACTCCGTCAGCCCCTTTTTTCGTTTTGCCATCATAACATCCAGATTGATTATAATTGACATAGCTTCCTCTTTCTGCCCTGCCGCAGAATAAAACTTCTGCGGCTGTACTTGCCGTATTGCCTTAATCTATTTTAATAAGCGGCCCGGGCGTCCCTGGAGCCGCGGATTTTTCCGGTTTTAGATCGTCAGATCATTCTCTTCCTTATAATTTACGGCCTCGTCGAAAATCTGGGCCAGCACCTGGCAGAACAGCCCGGCAATTACAAACACCAAAATGATCACCAGCATGGCGATTGTGGTATAGACGATGGTCCGCACAACGGACATAAGTACGATCAGTCCGCTGTAATAGCTCATATGCTTTAGGCTGGTCACATTCTCCCGCACAAAACAGTTCTTCGCCAGCACGGTCTTAAACATTTTCCGCAGTTCCCATATAATGGCCAGCGCCAGAATCCCCAACACAAAGTAGATTGTGACGATTTCCCCATAGTTGTCCATCAGCTGCTCCAGATATTTTCCCGCCCACTTGATACTCCAGGGCAGCGTAAGAGTCACCAGGATACCCATGCCGAACATGAAGTCCACCAAATATTTTGTAATTTTGATTATTGTATCTCTGTTCATCTCCCTGCATTCCTTTCGCCATCGATTCTTCGTAACCATAAAATACCACTTGTGAAAACGAATGTCAATATGTTTTTATTGATTTTCGATAAATTTATATTGTAATTCATCTATAGCACATAGAGACAGCATATCCAAAACGGATTTGCTGCCTCTATACTAATCCTGCCCCGGCATATCGCGAACCGGGTTTGCAATATACATTAACTTCTGTAACCATCCCGCGTCCACTTGTACATACAGGAAAAACAGACGACAATCGCTACACCATAGCCAATCCACATACTGTTCCACCAGGAGGGATATGCATCCAGCATAACCAATATCCACCCTATGACGAGTACCAGCGCCCCGGCCGTCACCCCCCAATAAAGGCCATATCCGGATATGGCGCACATGGAGCGACAATTGCTGGGCGTTTTGTACCAAAACCATATGGGCTTGTACCCTTCCCCATGCAAAAGCTTCATAAAATAGTCAAACATGCCCGCTGCCTCCAGGTGTATATGCTCATACCGGCAAAAACACCATGCGCAGAGAACAATAAATACAAAACCAATCAGGTTTGCCCCAAACAACGCGCCCCATCCCAATCCCAATCTGCTTACCAATGGATTCGCCTCCCGCTTCAAGTCCGGCGTATTCACATAGGTAACCAGTCCGTCCGCGAGATGAATTAACAGATTGCCGATGGACAGCCTTATGAAACGATATCTGGTCTTTTTCCCCGGTTTCCAAAAGACAAGTATCGCAGCAAAAACAAGCATTGTAATCGTCAAAAGAATAGTTCCCGCATATGTTTTCATCTGTCCTCCTATCTGGCAAACCACCATGGAACCACCACATAGTAATTGCCAAACTGCTTCCTCGCAAAGCGATCTGACATAGCGTTTATGCCTTACCTCTTCCGTCCTTCTGCCAGCGCTTGCATCTCCTCTCGGAAGGCATCAAAGTTTTCTGCTTTAGGCGCTGCCATATACCATTTTTTTAGAATATCAGCATCCTCCTGCATGTCAATACGCTCACGAATATCTCCCGGGATCTCTCCCAAATTGTCTAAGAAATCAAAAATGACTTCCCTGCTTCGCCTAAGTTCACCCTTGGCTTCTCCGAGCTTTTCTCCCTCTTTGCGGGCGTCTCGCTTTATACGTCTCATATGTTCTTTCTCGTCATATTCGGTCAGTAATCGCAACATACCCAATACCCCCGATCTATTATCTTTAAGAAAGTCCGTGAGGATTCCCTGTTCAAGGCAATACACAACAGCCTCTTCCACTGCCGCTTCCCTGCTCATCCCGTCTGCCAGATTCTCATTGACCCGGCCTACCAAGCTGGCATATTCCCACAACTTATGGCACTGATCCATTAGGGCAACATTATGCCCTAAATTAATGTTCCGCAGATGGACCGTCAATTCCAAGTCCGCAGGAATATCCTTGTTCTGGAAAGAATCTGAGAGCCGCAGCAATTCTTCATCCTCCGTTTCCCTACTTCCATTATAGAACACCACACACTGCGGAGTAGGCAGCATAACCAGTCCGCTCCCATAGATATCAACATCCTGCCTGTGAACCATCCTATCATACTCCTCCGCTATATACAGTAAAAAACGTAATGGCATATTGGGGTTATATGTACTCTGGTGTTCATATAGATTCAAAACACCGGCAATTACGAAAGCCAAGTCATTCACCATCTTCATATAGATGATATTATCTAATGTAACCACAGTAAGCCGATCGGGATCCGTATAGGCAGTGCCATGCAACGCATTATACAGCTGCAGTAGCGCCTCCTTGTCCTCTCCAAAGAGAGCACAAAACAAGCGATCTTTGTATTTCCGATTGATGCGCAGTCTGCGCATATGAGCGTCCAGGAAAACCCTGATGTTATGAAAAATATGCTTTTCCCCCATCTAAACCTCCTATATATTGCAAGTCTGCCTGCAACATAGCAACAAAACACAGAGACAAGGGTATAGCAATACCTAAAACAATACCAGCCCCTGCCAATTCATATGGTAACATTTGAGTCACTGGCAGAAACTGCCCGAACTGTAAAGAATACAAGATTCATAGATAACTCATATTTGGAGCATACCATAGAACTAACAGGGTGTCAAGCATTTTATCAAAAGAAACCGCCGCTATCTGGCAAACCACCATGGAACCACCACATAGTAATTGCCAAACTGCTTCCTCGCAAAGCGTTCCGGGGCATAGTCCCCAATGCGGTCCGCCCGGACCACATAGACAATATTCGCGTTGTCCTGAATCAGATCCCCGCTGGCATTGGCGAAATGATAGCGGTCCGCATAGGAAATCTCCGCTCCCCGGAACACGTCTGTCCTGCCCTGAAAATATTCCGCATCCATCTTCATCGCGTACATAGTTAAAATCTGGCTTACCCACCAGGAACCATCAGACTGGGAATCCGGCGTTATGTAGTAATAATCTGCCTCCAGATCCCCGGCATACTCCCCCGCGTCAAGGACGTCGCCAAAAAAGTTCTT
>CAMWTF010000127.1 GCA_947177105.1 uncultured Lachnospiraceae bacterium
ATCATTGACAGCTGGAAATTTGCCCATCCCAAGGATCTGCAGGATGGCCTGGTGGAAGTAAACGAAAATGACTGCCTGGCCAACGTTCCCTTTGTAGAGGGGTGCGGTCTGTGGTTCGACCACCACTCCAGTGAGCATGAGAGAAATGAGTTGAAGGGAAAGTATAAGGGCGAGAGCCGCATCACCCCCTCCTGCGCCCGGATCATCTACGAGTACTATGGCGGCAGGGAGCGTTTTCCCCAGTTTGACGACATGATGGAGGCCGTAGACAAGGTGGATTCCGGTCATCTTACCATCGACGAGGTGATGAATCCTACGGGCTGGATCCTGGTAGGCTTTCTGATGGATCCCCGCACCGGACTGGGCCGTTTCAGGCAGTTTACTATTTCCAACTATCAGTTGATGGAGAAGCTGATGGACGCCTGCCGCACCATGACCACTGAGGAGATTCTGGCGCTGCCGGATGTGCAGGAGCGCATCGAAATGTACAATGAGCAGACGGAGAAATTCAAAGAGATGGTTACCAAATATACCCGCCTGGAGGGCAATGTAATCATCACCGATCTGCGGGGCGTGGATCCCATCTACACCGGCAACCGCTTCATGATCTACAGCATGTATCCCGAGCAGAATATCTCCGCCTGGATCGTCAGCGGGCGGGGTGGCCAGGGCTGCTCCGCAGCCGTGGGCTACAGCATATTGAACCGCACCAGCGATGTCAACGTGGGCAGCCTGATGCTGAAGTACAACGGCGGCGGCCACAAGGCCGTGGGAACCTGCCAGTTCTCAAACGAAAATATGGAGACAGAACTTCCCAAGATGCTGGCTGAGTTGTGTGAGATGGCCAATAGCTGATGTACACCCGGCCTTTTAACTGGTCTGCCCTAAGAGAGAACGCGCTGTGATACCTCACGGCGGAACTGACAAAAGCTCAAAAAATGCTATGCAGTCGGCAAGCCGTTTGCATAGCATTTTTATTTTCCGTTTACCTGTCCTGTTTCGACCTTACTGCTCCATCTGTCTGCCCAGAAAGCCTGCCGCCGACATGATCAGTTTGTACTCCACCTCTCCCATTTTCCCTTTGTAATCGTTTTCCAGCAGGATTACGGAACCGATCACGTCGCCCTCACATATTATCGGCGTAAATGCCATGTGCTGGTACTCCACTTCCATCTCGTCACATATCCTTAAAAAATTTCGGTCTCCCTGAGAACAGATTCCCGTCTCCCTGTCATTCATCTTCTCCTCCAGCTGTTTGCTCACCTCTTTGCCCAGGTAGGTCTTGCCGCCTCCGGCAGTAGCGATGAACTGATCCCTGTCGCTGATCAGGGCGGTGTGGCCGGACACCTGGGCCAGGGACTCCGCATACTGCTTGGCGAAGGTGGTCATCTCACCGATGGGGGAATATTTTTTCAGTATCACCTGCCCCTCCCGGTCCGTGTAGATCTCCAGCGGGTCCGACTCCCTGATCCGCAGGGTGCGGCGGATTTCTTTGGGTATTACAATTCTTCCAAGGTCATCTATTCTTCTGACAATTCCAGTAGCTTTCATAATTCTGATTTTCTCCTTTTTTGCAAATTCTGATTTCTGTAGGGCTAGTATCTGTAAAATGTAGGATTTTATACCATATTTTCGTTGGCCTGCCTTTGTGCTGTATATCGTTTTTATCAATACTTGCGTTTTTTAGTATATGTTGTTACAATAAGACTGAAATTTTTGTAAAAGGAGCGTGTCAGACAACATGCAGGATAAGATCATGATTGTGGATGACGAGGCCGCCATTGCGGATTTGGTGACTGTCTATCTGAAAAACGAGGGGTATGAGGTTTTTACCTGTTACACCGCCGCCGAGGCGTTGGCCTGTGTAAAACGGGAGGATTTAAGTCTGGCCATACTGGATGTGATGCTGCCGGATATGGACGGCTTTGCCCTGTGCCAGCAGATCCGGGAGACACACCTTTTTCCCATTATCATGCTGACGGCCCGGGGGGAGGACCTGGACAAGATCACCGGGCTGACCCTGGGCGCGGACGACTATATCACCAAGCCCTTCAATCCCCTGGAACTCACCGCCCGGGTGCGCACCCAGCTGCGGCGCTACACCAGGTACAATACGGCCCTGCCCCAGCAGGAACAGACAGAGAAAGATATCCGGGGACTGCATATGGACAAGGACGCCCACCATTGCAGTATAAACGGACAGGAGGTTATCCTGACCCCCATCGAGTTCAACATCCTCTGGTATCTCTGTGAGCATCAGGGCAGTGTGGTGTCTTCCGAAGAACTGTTTGAAGCGGTGTGGGGCGAAAAGTATCTGGACAATAACAATACTGTTATGGCCCATATTGCCCGAATCCGTGAAAAGCTCAAGGAACCGGCCAGGCGGCCCAAATATGTCAAGACAGTGTGGGGGGTGGGATATACCATTGAATAGCCAAATTTTACAGAGAAGCAGGATCTCCCGGCGAATCATGCTGCGCTATGTGTTATCCATGATCGTTTTTGTGATTGGACTGATTCTCTTTGTCGCCATATGCTGGTATCTGTGCAGCCTGCGTACCTGGTATTATTATGAGCCCCTGTATCATGTGCTGGTGTTGGTCAGGGACTATCTGATTCTCATCATGATAGCCATCATTCTGATGGGCTGGACCCTGATCACTTACCACTTTATAAATCTGCCTCTGCGATATCTGGATGAGATCATCGACGCTTCCGGAAAGCTGATTGCCTCCTGTGAGGATCCGGTACGTCTCTCAGATGTGCTGACTGACGTGGAAAAACAGCTGAACCAGTTCCGCCTTCAGGGACTTCAGGCACAGGCTCTGGCCAGGGAGGCCGAACAGCGGAAAAACGATCTGGTCATCTATCTCGCCCACGATTTAAAGACTCCGCTGACCAGCGTCATCGGATACCTAAGCCTGCTGCAGGACGAACCCCAGATCTCCTCAAAGCTTCGGGCAAGGTATACGGGTATCGCCCTGGACAAGGCGCTGCGGCTGGAAGATCTGATCAGCGAGTTTTTTGATATCACCCGTTTCAATCTAACCACCCTGACGCTGGAGCCGGAACAGGTGAATCTGAGCAGGATGCTGGAGCAGATCACCTATGAGTTTCTGCCGGTATTGTCGGACAAGGGTCTGTCCTGGCAGCTGGATATACAGCCGGATATACAGCTGAACTGTGACCCGGACAAGCTGCAGAGGGTGTTTGATAATTTGATCCGCAACGCCGTGAATTACAGCTACCCTGACAGCGCCATCTCCCTGTCTATGCGTACGGCGGAGAAAGACAGCGTGAAGGCTTTAAATTCCCAACCTGCACCTGCATCAGGCCAAAATCCCTGGATTGAGGTGAAGGTCAGCAATCATGGCAAAACCATCCCTCCGGAAAAACTGGGGCGGATCTTTGAACAATTTTTCCGCCTGGACTCCTCCCGTTCCTCCACCACCGGCGGCGCCGGACTGGGGCTTGCTATCTCCAAAGAGATCGTGGAACTCCATGGCGGCAGAATACAGGCTGAAAGCGCTGATGAGCAGATTGTCTTTACTCTGTGGCTGCCTCAAAGCTGATCCGCATCTCATAGGACAGGCGGTATTTTTCCATCTTTAGGAAATCGTAAGAATTTCTCAATAAAATAAACAGGCTATCCACAGGAATCGCGAAAACATGTTTTTTCCCTCTCTGATACAATACAGGTATCAGGGAGGGATTTTTTGCTGCCTGTAACTAAATTGTCACTTAAGCCTGCTATACTGTCCAGGAATAAGCGGGAATATACGGAACTTTTATCAGCATATTCCCGGAAAGCGCACTGAACAATATCAGGACGCCAAAGCGGCCTGATATTGTTCACCCGCCTTGTGTGCTTGTAGGGAATATGCGGAACTTTTATCAGCATATTCCCGGAAAGCGCACTGAACAATATCAGGACGCCAAAGCGGCCTGATATTGTTCACCCGCCTTGTGTGCTTGTAGGGAATATGCGGAACTTTAAATAGGAGAAACAAAAATGAAAAGAAAACGAATCACGGAACTTTTTCCCTGGCTGATCCCCCTGCGTATCTGGCAGCGAAAGTTGTTTTTCTATATGGGGATGAAGCTGGATCACAGTCATTATACCACGGCCATACCGGAAGAACTGCTGCCCATAGAGGTATTTTCCTCCGGCCGTCCCATGTACAACAGGAATACCGGCTTTGATATGATTTACCAGGAAGACAAAGTACACAATCTGAAGCTGGCTGCGGCTGCCATCGACCGCATGCTGATCCGTCCGGGGGAAACCTTCTCCTTCAGCCTATCTACACGCCATGCGGACCGCAGGGAACCCTACCGAGATGGGCTGACCGTAATCGGCGGGAAACTGACTACCGCCCCCGGCGGCGGCATGTGCCAACTCAGCAATCTGCTGTTCTGGGTATTCCTCCACTCTCCGCTGACCGTGGTAGAACGCCATGGGCACGAAAGCAAGGATTTTCCGGAGCCTCCCAGCGACGCGCCCATGGGCGTGGACGCCACTCTGGCGGAAGGCTGGAAGGATCTGAAGGTGCGCAATGAAACGGACTATACTTTCCAGATCCACATCGCCTTCGACCAGGAAAAAATCTATGGGTATCTGTACACCGACCGACAGGATCCCCTGGTATACTCCGTGAGCAACGGCCCCGTAGCCTATTACCACAGGCAGGACGCCCTCTGGGAGGAAGTGGATGTGGTTCAGACTCTGACAGACAGGGAAACAGGACAAGTGCAGAACACCCGCACACTATACCGGAATGTCTGCCGTATCGGCTACACACTGCCGGAGGGAACCGCCATTATCGAGCAATAAACCGTATAGGATCCGAAGGGCGGATGTAAACCCTGGAACTGCGTGTCAATAAGATGAATACAAAACCTAAAATAAAGGAGTACATTGTTATGGAAAAGAAGAATGTTATCATTTTTTTCGGGGGCTGTTCCTCCGAGTACTCGGTTTCCCTGGAATCCGCCGCCGGCGTGATCCGCAATCTGGACAGGGAACAATATTGCCCGGTCCCGGTGGGCATCACCCGTTGGGGGGACTGGTATTACTACACCGGCTCAGTGGAAGGGATTGCGGCGGATACCTGGCACACAGACAACGTTCACTGTGCTCCCGCCGCCCTCTCCCCCTGCCGAAGCGTTCATGAACTGCTGGTGTATGGGGAAAATTCCCTGCAAAAAATACCCGTGGACGTGGCGCTGCCCGTGCTCCATGGCCGCAACGGCGAGGACGGTACTCTTCAGGGATTAATCGAACTGGCCGGGATTCCTCTGGCAGGCTGCGGCACACTGGCCTCCGCCCTATGCATGGATAAGGACCGTGCCCACAGACTGGTCTCCCTGGCCGGAATCCGCACCCCCAAAGCGCTGGTACTGGATATGTCCATTGCCGGAAACCGGATTCTGACTACAGAGCTGGCTTGGGCTTTTGCCAGTCAGGTGGGATATCCTCTGTTTGTAAAACCTGTTAAAGCCGGTTCCTCTTACGGCGTGACAAAGGTTGTCTCCTCCGATCAGCTGGAAGCCGCTATAGAATTGGCTTTTACCTACGACAACCAGGTGATTTTGGAAGAGAATATTCCTGGCTTTGAGGTGGGATGTGCCGTTCTGGGAACTCATGAACTGATCACCGGGGAAGTGGACGAAATCGAACTGTCCGGCGGATTTTTTGATTTCACGGAGAAATATACCTTGAAGACCTCAGCCATTCATGTACCCGCCCGAATCTCCGACGACAAAGCGGAGGCAATCAAGCTGGCCGCCAGGAGAGTTTATCGCGCCCTGGGCTGCAGTGGTTTTGCGCGGGTAGATCTGTTTCTGACGCCGGAGGGGGAAATCGTGTTTAATGAAGTCAACACTATTCCCGGATTTACCGAACACAGCCGCTATCCTGGCATGATGAAGGCGGCAGGACTGTCCTTTTCGGAGGTGCTTAGCCGGATACTGAGACAGGCGCTAGGGTGAAAATTTGGGACTTGCCATGCAAGCCCCGTTCACAGCAATGGCAGACTAAAATTCCATAAAGAAGGAGTTGAAAATATATGAGACAGATTACATTGAGCCGGGATACTCTGCACAGGGGCGCGCTGATTCTGGTCAACGCCCTGCACAAAGCAGTCTGGGACAGACCGGAAACGCTGACAGCTGTGGGAAACGGCGTACAGCTGGAACGGCAGGCCGCAGCCCTGCTGGAAGAACTGATGCGGGAGATCGGCGGGTGGGACTCCATCCTCCCTGTCAGCGGCTGGCGCTCTGCGGAAGAACAACAGGCTATCTGGGACTCCTGCCTGCAGGAAAACGGACCGGAATACACCCGGACCTATGTGGCAGTTCCCGGTCACAGCGAACATCAGACCGGCCTTGCCATCGACCTGGGACTGCGCCAGGAACACATCGACTTTATCTGTCCAAAGTTCCCGGACACCGGTATCTGCGGCCAGTTTAAAGAGCGGGCTGCGGATTACGGCTTTATTCTGCGCTATCCCGCCGGAGGGGAAGCCCTCACCGGCATCGGCTGCGAACCCTGGCACTTCCGCTATGTGGGTGTCCCCCATGCCCGGATCATGGAGGAAAATCGTCAGACACTGGAAGAATACATCGAGTATATCAAGCAGTTTGACAGCCCTTTGCACCCCTACTGTATCCGGATCGGAGGACGCGCCGTCTATGTGTCCTTTGTTCCTGCCACATCGGAAAATACAATTGTGGAAGTCAATGAAGCCGCCCCTTACCAGATTTCCGGCAACAATGTGGACGGTTTTGTGCTGACCCAGTGGACATAATTTCTGGAACTTGCCATGCAAGTCCAGTTCACAGCAACGGCTGTTTCGCAAAGAAACTCTAAGTCTCACTGGGGTACGCCGAGTGATGACAACGCAGCAGAAAAGGAGTATATCAT
>CAMWTF010000128.1 GCA_947177105.1 uncultured Lachnospiraceae bacterium
AGCCTGGTAACCCATACAGGACTGTCATACTGAAGCAGCTCCCAACTGACCAGTACAATCTCCCCGGAAAAGGTGGTGAGCATGACACGCAGCTGCTCTCCTGCAAGGTCATGCACAGTCAGATCCAGCAGTTTCCCCGTCTCCTGCTTTTGAGGGTCATAGGCATAAATCTCATTGCCATTTTGAAACAACAGACTTCCCTCCCGGCCTGCCCCAAGACATCCGCTGCCGGATATGCGCAGTTCACCCTCCAGCCTGCAGCTTTGGTATTGCAGCCGGGCAAGCATGGGCCGCTCTACCTGTCCGTCCCTGTAGGACACATAGACACTGCCTCCGGAAACGGCACATATATCAATATAAGCTTCACCCGGACAGGAAATACTGCCCTGCAGGACACCGTCCTTATCAAACAGGAGCACTTGCTCATCGCACATTATATAGAAATGCCCGCTGCCGTCCTGCGCCAGACGCCAGGCTGTCTGTCCCTGTGCTTCATAGGTCTGGCGCCACAGCGGATGACCATCCAACGTATAGGCGGCCAATAACGAGGACCCTGTCCCGTCCTTGCCCGCCAATGCCAGGATACTCTCTCCATCTGACCCGCTTACTGCCGCAATAGCCTCGACGCAGCCGTCTTCCATCCGCAATATCCGCTGCGGCGGCTGCGCCTGTTCTGACAGGACGGCCCCACAGATATCCCAGCCCTCTGACCTGTCCACATAATACAGCATGTCCTCCGTCAGCACAAAAGAATTGGAGAGCGGCAGATAATCCGGCGTAATCCCTGCATCCCAGGTCTCTGCCATGTAAGACCTCGCCTCATTGCCAGTTCCACTAGACAGGACTCCCGCATCCGCTTGATGAGAGTTTTGGGGGTT
Source organism: uncultured Lachnospiraceae bacterium (assembly GCA_947177105.1). Taxonomy (GTDB): domain Bacteria; phylum Bacillota; class Clostridia; order Lachnospirales; family Lachnospiraceae; genus Acetatifactor. Next base: position 879 of record CAMWTF010000128.1, read on the forward strand.
CGGATTCCCCCCACAGCCTGTCAACAAGATCATGAAACCTAAAATGTACACAATTGCCTTTTTCATGCCGCTCTCTCCATTTTATCCTTTATTTATAGTTACTATATTTTCAGTTAATCACTGCGAACACTATCTTTTAACTATATGACATTTATTTTATCACATCAAAATGTAAACACCATATTATCTATTTTGCTATTGTCTTTATGTTCATATAGTACATTGTAAATATCAAATTTTCAACATAAAAACATTGTATATTCCAGCTAATATTTAATCAAACATATCCTTACCTCTATCACCCACTTCAGCAGGCACGCATCAAGATGATGAAAATCCATTTTCCCTCTTGACTTTGGTACGAAATCGTACTATAATCAATTTTTGCACGATAAAAATGTGTTTCCGTCCACACAAACACAACCGCAGTGTGCCGAATGTATTTTATCCAGCGCCCCCGCATGCGGGTGCTCTGACGGCAATGCAGAGGATGGCAGCATCACCCATAGAGCCCTATCCCGAAAAGGAGAGCATACAATGGACAATTATATTTCAAAAGATATGAAGCGCTTCAACTATCTGCTGGGCGAAATGGACGCCGCCTACCATAGGATGTCCCTGAAACTGGGCCTGTCAGACAGCGCCTCGATGATCCTTTACGCCATCTGCGAGGAGGGAGACAGCCGTCTGCTCTCGGAGATCTGCCGCCTTTCCGGACTCAGTAAGCAGACAGTTAATTCTTCCATCCGCAAGCTGGAAGCCGAAGGCATACTCTACCTGGAAAAAGCCGGTTCCAAAAGCAAGAGGGTATGTCTGACAGAGGCGGGAAAAGACCTGGCCGGGCGAACGGTCCTGCGGATACAGCAGGCGGAGAACGCCATACTGGCCTCCTGGCCGAGACAGGATGTGGAAAAATATCTGGAACTGACAGAGAGATTCCTGGCCGCCCTCAGAGAAGAGGCCGCCCAGATGCAGAAGCTATAGAAGAACTGCCATTTTGATATAGAGCATATCGGAGTTTGTCACAAGAGAAACTCCACATACACAGGGAGGTATAAAATGATACAGTTATCCGATCACTTTGACTATAAGCGCCTGCTGCGCTATACGTTTCCATCCATTATCATGCTGGTGTTCACATCCATCTATGGTGTGGTGGATGGTTTCTTTGTGTCCAACTATGCGGGCAAGGCGCCCTTTGCCGCCGTAAACTTCATCATGCCTCTGCTGATGATCCTGGGCTGTGTGGGCTTTATGTTCGGCACTGGAGGAAGCGCCCTGATCGCCAAGACTCTTGGAGAGGGAAAAGCGCAAAAAGCCAATGAATTGTTTACCCTGATTGTCCGGGTATCAACGCTCTGCGGCCTGGCGCTGGCGGCGGTGGGCTTTGCCCTGATCCGTCCTCTGGCCTCCCTGATGGGCGCAGAAGGACAACTGCTGGAGGACAGCGTACTCTATGGCCGGATCATATTGCCCGCGCTGCCCTTCTTCATCCTGCAATATGAGTTCCAATGTCTCTTTGCCACCGCCGGGAAGCCCAAGCTGGGACTGGGCATCACCGTGGCGGCAGGTGTTACCAATATGGTGCTGGACGCACTGTTTGTGGCCGTATTTTCCTGGGGACTGGTAGGAGCCGCCGCGGCCACCGCCCTGAGCCAGCTTGTGGGGGGAATCATTCCGCTGATCTACTTTGGCCGTGGGAACAGCAGCCTGTTACGGTTTGTGAAATGCAAGTATGACGGCGGCGCGCTGCTGAAAACCTGTACCAACGGCGCGTCTGAACTGATGAGCAATATTTCCATGTCCATCGTGAGTATGCTCTACAATCTGCAATTGATGAAATACGCAGGAGCAGACGGCATTGCCGCATATGGTGTGCTGATGTACGTGAGTATGATCTTTCAGGCCATCTTTATCGGCTATGCCGTGGGTGTTGCCCCGGTGATAGGCTACCATTATGGGGCGCAGAATCACGGGGAACTCAAGAGTCTGCTGAAGCAGAGCATCGTTTTAATCGGTATCTTTTCCCTTTTGATGTTCGCAGCCGGGGAGGGCCTGGGAAAACCTCTCTCCCTGCTCTTTGTGGGCTACGATGCCGGGCTCCTGGATATGACCGTCCACGCATTTGCCATATTTTCGTTTTCCTTCCTGTTTTCCGGCTTAACCATTCTGGGTTCCTCTTTCTTCACAGCCCTGAATGACGGTCTGACCTCCGCAATGATCGCCTTTCTGCGTACACTGGTGTTCCAGATTGCCGCCGTCTGCATCCTGCCGATTTTTTGGGGGCTGGACGGCATCTGGTTCTCCATCATCCTGGCGGAGGCGCTGGCGGTACTGATAACTGTGCTGTTCCTTCTGGGAAAACGGAAAAAATACCATTATTAAGGCGCAGATTCTCTTCTGCCCAGCTGCCAGAACGCCACGGCGCTGGCAGCCGCCACGTTCAGGGAATCCACGCCACGGGCCATGGGGATACGCACGGTGTAGTCGCAGTCCGCAATAGTGTCCGCCGCCAGGCCATCCCCTTCGGTGCCCAGCACCACAGCCAGTCGCTCCTGAAGCTGCAGGCGGGGATCATCCAGGGAGATGGCATCCTCCCGGAGGGCCATGGCGACAGTCTTGAAGCCCAAACTATGCAGAAACCGGACTGTTTGGCTCCCCTGGGTTTTCACTGTCTGTATATCCTGCCTTTCCCGGCAGTTCCCTTCCTGTGTATTACGACTTCTCCAGCCAGTCTCTGTCTGTGAGCGCCGGCTGTCCACATTCCAAAGGGCCTGCCCCTCGCTGCTTTCACTTGGGCCAGCCCTGTTTGGAACATCGCCGCATCCTCCTGGTAGTTTCAGAAATGTCCACGGAATCTGGAACACGGTTCCCATACCCACCCGGACGGCCCGGCGGTACAGGGGATCGCTGCTCCCCGGCGTGAGCAGGATTCCATCCATGCCCAGCGCCGCTGCGCTGCGAAAGATTGCCCCCACATTGGTGGGGTTCATGACATTTTCCAGCACCACTATGCGGCGGGCATCTTGGCATACCTGCGCCGCATCTGGAAGGGGCCTGCGGTGCATGGCGCAAAGCATCCCCCTGGTCAGCGCATAGCCGGTGATCCGCTCCAGCACCTCCCGCTCCGCCGTGTAGACCGGAATATCGCCGCACCGGGCGATCAGTTCTCTGCCCTGCCCCTTTGCCAGCTTATGCTCCACCAGCATGGATAAGGGACTGTATCCGGCATCCAGCGCCCGATGGATGATCATGGGACTCTCCGCAATAAACAAGCCTTTGGCAGGCTCATAATAATGGAGCAGCTGCCCCTCCGAAAGCCGGGCATAGATATCCAGCTGCGGCTCATGAACATCCTTGATTTCTATCAATTGCATCTTTTTGCCCTCAAACTATCCTCTACATGCATATCGCAGGCTGAGCCTGCGATATTGCGTCAATCGGTATTTGGATATAAAACATCCAAACTATCCTTGTCCCTGCATATCGCAGGCTGGCCTGCGATATTGCGTTAATGCGTATTTGGATGTGAAACATCCAAACTATCCTTGTTCTTGCATATCGCAGGCTGAGCCTGCAATACTGCATCAATCGGTATTTGGATGTGAAACATCCAAACTTGCCTCTTTGCCCTACTGGCAGAGTTTCGCCACCACCTGGTTAATAACACTGCCATCCGCCTTGCCCTTCAGTTCCGGCATCACCGTTTTCATAACCAGCCCCTTATTTTTCTGGGCAATCAGGTCAGCGTATTTTTCCGTCAAAAATGTCTCCACCTCCTGGGCGGTCATCATTTTCGGCGCATATTCCTGGAAAATGTCATATCTGGCCTGGTACTCCTGACGCAAATCCTCCCGGGACGCAGGGCAGGCATCCAGCTGCTCCTTCACGGTCTTGATCTCCTTCAGAATCACCCTGTCCACGATCTCCTCCGTAATATTGTCCCTGGTGCCCTCGTCAATGGCCACCTTCTTTGCCGCGGATACCAATGTGGAAATGGCATCCTTACGCACCTTGTTCCGATCTTTCATAGCGGCAATCATATCCTTCTGTAACTGTTCAAACTGCATACCTCTATCCTCACTTTCCGCATTTTCCATGCTGTTTGCATGCCTGTATGGCTTAAAGCCTGCTCAAGCTCATTCATAATATTATCATAAATTCCGAGAAAAGGCTATCTACTGTCAGGCTAAATTTTATCCCCTGAAATGATATTTTAAATTCCACTCTCATATTGCACAGTAGAAAAATCATCAGACAAACTTACCTTGTCCCTGCATAACACGGGCTGTGCCCGTGTTATTGCGTTAATGCGTATTTGGAAGTTCTACTTCCAAACTTACCTTGTCCCTGCATATCGCAGGCTTTGCCTGTGATATTGCGTTAATCAGTAATGGATGTGAAACATCCAAACTTACCTCTACATGCATATCGCTGGCTTTGCCTGCGATATTGCACCAATCAGTATTTGGATGTGCAACATCCAAACTTCCTCCGGTGTCTTGTTGGTAATGCGCTCTACCTCAAAGCCGTCTGCATGGGTAATCTTCTAGGACATGTCCTTTGCGAGCATTACATTAGAAATGCTCGCTTTAAGTAGAGACAACAAAAATACCGCCGTATAGCAGCGATCCGTGCTTTAAGACAAGAAAAGGCGATATGCATTCCCCGCAGAGGGGCGCATATCGTCTTTTCTTGTGAGGGAATCCAAGGGGGCAACGCCCCTTTGGGCACACGACTTTGCCCGCAAAGTGTAGTGTGTTATACGCTCTGTCGGCGGTGCATAAAATGCGCCGTTCTTTTATTTGTGTCTGCGCTTTTTCTCAACAAATTCAATACCATTAACCATTTTTTGAATCATGATTTGATTATTAAACAATGGCTGGTAGTCATTAAAAGCAATCGATAATGGCTTTAAAAAATTTTCATCATAATATCCTTTAAATGATTTATCATGTCCTAAAAATTCGCTTGTAATTAACAGATTAGCTACGCCATTATGAAAATTATAATGTCGATTACAATCTCGATATTGAGCAAAAATTAGATTTTGGTAGTTCTTTTGCGGTTCGGCCCGATACACACTCCATATATTAGGAACTTTTCTCGGCTGTCCCTCAAAAGAACCATTTTCAAACATTTGGACACTTACATAAGTCCCTGTGTAGTCAATGATAGCAACTATTTCTCCTGATTTGCTCCACAAAACAGAAAAATAAAATTCACCGTTAATGAATTTCTGTTGAGCTTCTTCACTGGTAATAAATTTACTTTCGTCCAGTTTATCCCAGTGAATTGGCCATTGAATCGAGTATGTTACTTTTGAATACTGCATATCGTCACTCAAACGCAGGTCTTTTAGGCGTTCTTGTATGGATAGCTCCATGCTCCCCCCTGTCTGCTCAATAAACTGCTATATATTAAACTTTTCTTATTGGAAAATATAGATAGCCCTTTCCTGTTGCCGGGTCAGTATAATCGTGAACTGCTCCGACCAGAGAAATACCCTCTTCATTCATTTGTCCAATGATTTCTTCAAACACTCCCTTATGGTTTTCAACAACTATATACTCATAACTTGGTATTGTCCATTTTGTCCAGCCATCAGGCGCTTCTGCACTATCAATACATTCCACTCCAGCCAGATACAAGCCTTTACTAAATCCATCCTCCCACGGCTTAAATGAGTGAGAAATATCAGACATAGCACCCCATATTCCCACAATACCCCCATTTGCGTCTTTCTTTGCCAGATGTGCTACTTCACTAAAATTACCATTTGCATCATTCCACAATTTCTGAATAAAGCCTTCGCCGTCTAATGTTGAACCCTCTTTTCCAATGACAACAAAAGACTCTTTTATATATTTTTCGACGATCATGTCTTCTCCCTCCAAATTCGATATCGTTCAACCTCAAGAAAAGGAAACAAAAAGCGGAAGGGTCGCCCCTTCCGCCTTGTGCTTATTTCTGATGGGGGGCGTAGGCCACCACAGTGCGGCGGTTGGGCTCCACGCCGGTGG
>CAMWTF010000129.1 GCA_947177105.1 uncultured Lachnospiraceae bacterium
AGATATCCTAAAAATGGAAAGATAATAAATTAATTGAATTATAGGGTTTACATAGATGTTGTACATCGATGTTGACAAAAGCGCAAGGAGAAGCATATGCCGGAAAAAGTGACGCTAAAAAGACTTGCTGCAATGGGACTGCTGGCTTTGACCATGGTTTTTTCACTCGCTGCCTGTTCTGGCCAACATGCAGGCGAGGGGGAATCCTTTTTCTATGTTCCCACACTAAAGCAGGTGGATCCCCAGGGCGGTGTGGTGCGAAATGCTTTTCTCTGCGGTGAGGAATTGGTGTATGAGGTATATTATGACGGAAACGGAGCCAGCCCGGCAAGATATACATATTATGTACAGGATCTGATGCAGATGGATGCCGAACCCAGGCGGATCTCCTTCGGGTTTCCTGCGGGTTGGACGGGCATTAACGATATGACCAGGGACGCTGACGGAAACTACTATATTTTGGGACGACACAGGGAGCTTTCCGTCTCCATGGGCCAGGGGGGCGTCTCCCCCGGCTACTGCGTGGGCATATTTGATGCGGACGGCAACATGCTGCATCTGTGGGGAATTGATGAGTGGCTGTGGAAAGCCGGAGCGGAGGTCCAGGCGCAAAATCTGGCGCTGGACACCCGGCAAAATATTTATGTCATAGGGCATGAAGCCCTGTTGGTCATGAATCCGGCGGGGAGCTGCCAGGGCATCTTTACGGAGGCGGCCATATATTTTGCCGTCTGCGCCGCTGACGGACAGGTATATTATTGCTGTGCTGCCGACACAAATCAGCACCAACTGAAAAAAGCAGATCCTGAAACCATGCAGAGTGAGACGGTCGCTCACGACTTCCCGGTGGGAATCGGGGGGATACCCGGAGAGGATTCGCAGCTTTGGGTATTTGACAAAAACGGCTTATACCGCCATGGGGGAGAGGAGGGGGCGGCCCAGCAGCTTTTGAACTGGCTGGATGTGGATGTGGACGCCTCTGGCCTTACGGATATGACCAGGCTTTCAGACGGGCGGCTCCTGTTGGTTCTGTATGATGCACAGGCAAATTGGATGGCTTTTAAGCCGGAGGACGGACGGCCTCCGGAACTGGTCTGTCTGGAGAGAACCGAGAGCGATAGTGACGGAAGGGAAACCATCATGGTGGGTGTGATGAATCTCTCAGACGGTATGCGTCAAGCCACTATTCGCTATAATCAGCAGCAATCACAGTATCGGGTGAAACTAAAAGAATATATGGGGATAAACGGGTACGGAACCTATGAAGAGGCGGCGGCAGCGCTGGACAGGGATCTGGTTACGGGCAAACCCATGGATCTCATAGCCGTGGGATATGCGGACCTGGATAAATATACCTCCAAAGGACTCCTGGAGGATTTGACGCCATATCTGGGCAACAGTACACAGCTGCGGCGGGAAAATCTCATAGACTCCATAGTGGATGCCTATACCTTTGACGAAAAGCTGGTGGCATTGCCCACTTGGTTTCGCCTGGAAACCATACTGGGCAGGACGTCCATGGTGGGTGAGAGAACCGTATGGAACCTTTCGGACATGATCTCATTTTTTGACCGATATCAGGACAAACATGCATTACAAAGCATTTCAAAGGAGGACATGCTGGAGGTTTGTCTGAAATTCAATCTGTCCCACTTTGTGGATTGGGAAAGCGGTGTCTGTGATTTTGAACAGGAGGATTTTTATCAAGCGCTGGAATTTGCCGGACGCTTTACCGGGAAGGACAGCCCTTATGGCTGGGGCAGCATCCGGCGGGAGGACGGACGTGCCCTGCTCATGCTGAAATGGTGTACAATGCCGGATTTTGTCTCGGAGATGCCTCAGTGGTTTGAGGGAGAGGAAGTCAGTTATATCGGTTATCCCACACTGGACGGCCTGCCGGGGATTCTGCTGGAGACCTCAGAAAGCGCCTATGGAATCCTGTCGGACTCCCCGCATAAGGAACCGGCATGGGATTATCTGGAATATTTGATACTGGAGGAAAGCAGGCAGGAGAACCTTTTCCCCATACTAAAGGATAAGCTGGACCAGAATCTGGCATCCGGCATGGAGGATCCCTATGAGCTGGACCGGGAAGGAGAACCGGTGCTGGACCGGGAAGGGGAACCGGTCAGGAGAATCCTTAGGCGGGACACCTTCATCGGCTCTGATCTGACGATTGAACACTATGTACCTTTGTCCGGGGAAGTGCAGCAGGTGCGGGAACTGATCGCTCAGGCACGGCCTGCGCCGGGGTATCGGGAGACGGTCATTTCCATCATCCGGGAGGAGGCGGCGGGTTATTTTGCAGGGGATAAGGACGCATGGGAAACCGCCCGGATCGTCCAAAACAGGGTACAGTTGTATTTGGAGGAGAACCAGTAGCAGGAGAATATAGGAAAAACAGATGGGCAGCAGAGCGTCAAGAAGCTTTGCTGCCCTTTAAACGCCGGAAATCTTTATAAATCTTTTAGAGATCGACTATTGATTTATGTTTTGGGAATCTCTATAATAGAAAGCATATGGATTGAGACGGGGAATATGCGGAACTCAATATAAGAAAGGAACTAATGGATCGGATGGATAATTATAATAACGGCGGTATGGGGGGCGGCGACAACAAGGGATCCGGCGGAAACGGCGGCGGGAACAATGGACAGAAGCCCCAGCGTCCTAGTATCATGTTTATTTTGGTCTTTGTTTTGATGAGCCTGCTTCTGGTCGCCATGCTCTGGTCTCTGTTTTTCGGAAAGAGCGGCGACGTGATGGAGGTGCCCTATTCCACTTTTGTGGAGAGGATGGACGCGGATGAGATCGAGTCCGTGAAGCTCAGTGGGGAGACGGTCAGTTTCACGCTGAAGGACGGCGTGGTGGATGAATCGGCTCCCAAGCTATATGATTTTTACAGTATGAAGCCCGTAAAGATCGAGTATCAGACTTTGCAGATCGAGAACACGGAGACTGTGACGCAGAGGGCCCTGGAGCACGGCGTGGAGGTATACGGCGTGTCCACCAGCGTGGGCGAGTGGATCATGCAGATCCTGATGACGCTGGTGCTTCCCCTGGTGCTGATGTGGATTCTGCTGGGCTTTCTGTTCAGGAGGATGGGCGGCAGCGGCGGCCCTATGGGTGTGGGTAAGAGCAATGCCAAGGTGTATGTACAGAAGGAGACCGGTGTGACCTTCGCGGATGTGGCCGGCGAGGACGAGGCCAAGGAATCCCTGGTGGAGGTGGTGGACTTCCTGCACAATCCGGGCAGGTATGCCAAAATCGGCGCCAGACTGCCCAAGGGCGCGCTGCTGGTGGGCCCTCCCGGAACAGGTAAGACCCTGCTGGCCAAAGCGGTGGCCGGTGAGGCCCATGTGCCATTCTTCTCTCTGACCGGTTCCGACTTTATCGAATTGTATGTGGGCGTGGGCGCCAGCCGTGTGCGTGACCTGTTCAAGGAGGCCACCAAGAACGCCCCCTGTATTATTTTTATAGACGAGATCGATGCCATCGGCCGCAGCCGTGATTCCAAGTACGGCGGCGGCAATGAGGAGCGGGAGCAGACCCTGAACCAGCTGCTGTCGGAGATGGACGGCTTTGACAGTTCCAAGGGTATCCTGATTCTGGCGGCCACCAACCGCCCGGAGATTCTGGATAAGGCCCTGCTGCGCCCCGGTCGTTTTGACCGCCGGATCATCGTGGATAAGCCGGACCTGAAAGGCCGCGTGGATATCCTGAAGGTACATGCCAAGGATGTGAAGATGGACGAGACGGTGGATCTGGACGCCATCGCTTTGGCCACCAGCGGCGCCGTGGGCTCCGATCTGGCCAATATGATCAACGAGGCCGCCATCAACGCGGTGAAGGAAAACAGGGAATATGTGTGTCAGAAGGATCTGTTCAATGCGGTGGAGCAGGTGCTGGTGGGCAAGGAGAAAAAGGATCGCATCATGAGCAAGGAGGAGAGGCGCATCGTGTCCTATCACGAGGTGGGACATGCGCTGATCAGCGCTTTGCAGAAAAATTCCGAGCCAGTGCAGAAGATCACCATCGTTCCCCGCACCATGGGGGCGTTGGGCTATGTGATGCATGTGCCCGAGGAGGAGAAGTATCTAAACACCGAGGCGGAACTGCGGGATATGCTGGTGAGCCTGGTGGGCGGCCGGGCCGCGGAGGAGATTGTGTTCGAAACCGTGACCACGGGTGCGGCCAACGATATCGAGAAGGCCACCAATATCGCCAAGGCCATGGTGACGGAGTACGGCATGAGCAAGAAGTTCGGCCTGATCGGGCTGGCCTCCATGCAGAATAAATATCTGGACAGCGCCGCTACCCTGAACTGCAGTGACGCCACCGAGGCGGAGATTGACGCGGAGGTGGTGGCCATTCTGAAGGAGAGTTATGAGAAGGCCAAGGAGTTGCTGCGAGAAAACAGAGAGTTGATGGATAAGTTGGCTGAGTACCTGATCGAGAAAGAGACCATCACCGGCAAGGAATTTATGGAGATTTTCCGTAAGGAGAAGGGCCTGCCTGAACCCAAGGAGGAGTCAGGGAAGGAAGGTCAAGACAGCAGAGCTGCACATTCTGCAGTGGATGTGACTGTCACTGATGATACCGCCCACAGCCAGGACAGCCAGAGAACCGGACAGACCATACAGGTGCCGGAGATCATTCTGCCGGAGGCTCCGGTTATCCCCGGTGCGGAGAACGAACAGGGAAAAGGGGACGAAGAGGCTTCAGAACCACAAAATGGTAATGGAGAACAGTCCTCTGATGCCGGTAAGTCCCAGGATGCGGAGAGGCCATGGCCGCCCCAGCAGCCCCCCACAAGCCCCGCAGGGAGATTCTCAGGCGGAAATCTGTAATACGGTTTTCACTCTGACAGGTATGCCAGATACAAGAGGCGAAGGGTATTACACTGACGAACGCTAAGATTTTCCGGTTTCTGCCCGGCACATGCCGCATAATCGGGCAACATGCGCCGGGCAGAAAGGAAAATCTAAACGCTCGTGAGTATGGCGAGGAAAACATGACATTTGATTTTGAGGAAGAACTGAAAAAATTACCGGCCAAGCCGGGAGTCTATATCATGCGGGATGCCGGAGACGGCATCCTGTATGTGGGTAAAGCGGTAAATCTGCACAACCGTGTGCGGTCCTATTTCCGGGAAAAAATCGGAAGAGGGCCCATGATCGACAAAATGGTAACGCTGATCGCCCGCTTTGAGTATATAGTGACGGACTCGGAACTGGAAGCCCTGGTGCTGGAGAATAACCTGATCAAGGAGCATTCCCCCAAGTACAACACGCTGCTGAAGGATGACAAGACCTATCCCTATATCAAGGTGACCATGGGGGAGGATTTTCCCAGGATCCTTTTTTCACGGCAGATGAAAAAGGATAAATCCCGTTACTATGGCCCCTATACCAGCGCCGCGGCGGTGAAGGATACCATAGAACTGCTGAACAAGCTGTTCTGCCTGCGCACCTGCAACCGCAGCCTGCCCAGGGATATCGGCAATGACCGCCCCTGCCTGAATTACCATATCAAGCAGTGCATGGCACCCTGCCAGGGCTATATCGGCAAGGAACAGTACCGACAGCAGCTGGGACAGGCGCTGGAGTTTTTAAGCGGCAATTACAACAAGATTTTGAAGGATCTGGAGGAGAAGATGCGGCAGGCGTCGGAGAACATGGAGTTTGAGGAGGCGGCCCGCTACCGGGATCTCCACGCCAGTGTAAAATCCGTCTCCCAGAAGCAGAAGATCACGGACAGCGCGTTGGATGACAAGGATATCATCGCTCTGTATCAGGATGAGACGGACGCGGTAGTGCAGGTGTTCTTTGTGCGGGACGGAAAGCTGATAGGCCGGGAGCACTACTATATGATGCATATCTCGGGGATAAAGAAAGAGCAGATTTTGGAGGACTTTGTTAAACAGTTCTATGCGGGGACTCCTTTTATTCCCAGGGAACTGATGCTCCAACATGAGATTGGGGACAGCGATCTGGTGGAGAAGTGGCTGTCGGAGAGGAAGGGCTCCAGGGTGCGTATCCGCGTACCCAAGATTGGCAGCAAGGAGAAGCTGGTGGAACTGGCGGCCCAGAACGCCAAGCTGGTACTTAGCCAGGACAAGGAGAAGTTAAAACGGGAGGAGGGCCGGACCATCGGCGCTGTGAAAGAGATTGCCGACTGGCTGGGACTTCCCTGTGTGGATCGGATGGAGGCTTTCGATATCTCCAATATCAGCGGCTTTGAAAATGTGGGTTCCATGGTGGTGTATGAGAAGGGTAAGCCCAAGCGCAGTGACTACAGAAAGTTCCGCATCAAAACCGTGGCAGGGCCGGATGACTATGCATGTATGAGAGAGGTGCTTGCGCGGCGCCTGGTACACGGTCTGGAGGAGAGTCGGGAACTGGAGGAGCGGGACATGGATCAGGAGTACGGCAGTTTTACCAAATTTCCGGATCTGCTGCTGATGGACGGCGGCCGGGGACAGGTCAATATCGCTCTGTCCGTGCTGGAGGAACTGCAGATCCATATCCCGGTCTGCGGCATGGTGAAGGATGACAACCATCGCACCAGAGGGTTGTATTTTAACAATGTGGAGATTCCCATCGACACCCGCAGCGAGGGGTTTAAGCTGATCACCCGGATCCAGGATGAGGCCCACCGCTTCGCCATCGAATACCACAGGTCTCTGCGCAGCAAGGCCCAGGTCAAATCCCGGCTGGATGAGATCCCCGGCGTGGGCCCCGCCCGGCGCAAGGCTCTTATGCGGCACTTCAAGTCGTTGGAGGAGATCAAGGCCGCATCGGTGGAGGAGCTGATGCTGGTGCCGGAGATTCCGCGGAATGTGGCGGAGGAGATATACCGGTTCTTTCGATAACGATTTCGCCATGCTGAACAATAGATA
>CAMWTF010000130.1 GCA_947177105.1 uncultured Lachnospiraceae bacterium
CTTCCACACCGCAAAACAGCATATCACCACCACCGCCACTATCACCACCATGGTCACCAAAGTCTGTATAGGATTCAGTTTTTCATCTTCCAGAGTCGATGCTCTTTCTTCTTCATAATTCCGTCTCATATTTTTTGACCTGTGCCTCTATCAAATCCATATCTTCAAAATAATTGATGCGCATTGCGCTCTTGACCTCGGACAATGTCTGCGCCGCCGCCTCCCGGGCGATCTCACTGCCCCGCTTCAGGATATTGTAAATCTCGGGGATGTCCTTCTCATATTCCCTGCGCCGCTGCCGGATGGGTTCCAGTTCCTCCTGAATCACGCTGTTCAGCAGCTTTTTCACCTTCATATCCCCCAGGCCGCCCCTGGTGTAATGGTCCTTCAATTCCTGCAAACAGGAATATTCCGGCAGGTACCTCTCAAAATGCTCGTCCCGGCAGAACGCGTCCAAGTAGGTGAACACTGTATTGCCCTCCAGGTGGCCGGGGTCGGAAACCATAAGGTGCAGGGGATCCGTGAACATGCTCATGACCTGCTTCTTCACATCCTCCGGGCTGTCCGCCAGATAGATGCAGTTTCCCAGAGATTTGCTCATCTTCGCCTTGCCATCCACACCGGGCAGCCGCAGACACGCCGCATTCTGAGGAATCAGCGCCTGAGGCTCCACCAGTACCGGCGCATAGATGCTGTTGAACTTATGCACGATCTCTCTGGCCTGTTCAATCATGGGCAGCTGATCCTCGCCCACAGGAACCGTAGTTGCCTTAAATGCCGTGATATCCGATGCCTGGCTGATGGGATAGGTGAAAAAACCCACCGGGATGCTGGCCTCGAAATTCCGCATCTGGATCTCATTCTTTACCGTGGGATTGCGCTGGAGCCGGGACACCGTCACCAGATTCATATAGTAAAAGCTAAGTTCCGCCAACTCCGGGATCTGGGACTGGATGAACAGGGTGGATTTGGCGGGATCCAGCCCGCAGGATAAATAATCCAGCGCCACCTCCACAATGTTCTGCCGCACCTTGTCCGGATTCTCAAAATTGTCCGTCAGCGCTTGGGCGTCCGCAATCATGATAAATATCTTGCTGTACTCACCGCTGTTCTGCAGTTCCACTCTTCTTCTCAGGGAACCCACATAATGTCCCACATGCAGTCTGCCCGTGGGCCTGTCCCCTGTCAAAATAATCTTGTCCATTCTCTGATATACCTTCCTGATTTAAGTCCGGTATTTCCCTCGGAGCACAGTCTTTCGTTTACTATAGGTACCAAACCGTCCGAGCGTCCAACTATCGCCCCACGGGCCTGCCGGGAAATGCCGTTCTCGTTACTTCTATCTATATTACCATCTTTTTATCCATATGAGAAGAGAAATTTTTACATTTTTGGGAATCAAATCTTCCTCAGCCCCTTGGGATAATGATTTTTCATGATTCCTCCGGCCAGCTTTCCCCATCCCAGGCTGTAGCCGTCCACCGTGATCAGATACCAGCCCTTTTCCCCCGCAAAGGGAAATGTCTGGCCCTTAAGGTAGGTTTCCGCCGCCGTATGGCCCTCCTGTGCCTTTGGGCCGTCCAACGGGCAGCAGCGCCGGGCCTCTTTTGGGGAAAGCGCCAGAGCCAGCGCATGGGAAGGTTCAAAACGGTTCTTCTTCAGGGTGCCCAGATGCAGACCAGGACGCAGCACATGCAGGCCCTTGAGGGCCGGCATATCCCCCGGGGCCAGATACAGCTGTTCCCCAAAGCGCAGGTAAATGCCCTCCGGCTTATCCGTCAGGGTATCCGCCGCAAAATCCAGATATTCCCGGCAGTCCTTCTCCGGAATGCCCCGCTCTGTCCCGTACAGACTCCGCACCTCTCCCGCCGTCTGAATACCTCCCTTTTGCAGCGCCGCCAAGTAATGGCCCTCCCCCCGCAGCCTGTGGGGCCAGAGCCGGAGGGTATTCTCAATGCCGGAAACCGGGGCTTCTTCGTCCTCTATCCAATCGGCTCTGCCCGGCGCAAACCCCCAGACATTCATGCGCCCCCGGGCTCCCGGATCGTCTGCCCTTTGGGCGGCATGGCTCTCACCGGAACCCGCGGCCTCTGCTCTGCCGCTTCCGGCCAAACACTGGGCCGGGTCCAGGATCTTCATCTCCGGGTGCCTATGGAGCAGCCTGCCCACACTCCCTTCATCCTCCTGGGGCGCAAAGGTACAGGTGGAGTACACCAGTCTGCCGCCGGGCCGCAGCATGGCCACGGCGCAGTCCAGTATCCCATCCTGCCTTTCGGCGCACTGCTCCACATTCTCCGGGCTCCACTCCTCCCCCGCATTCTCATTCTTGCGGAACATCCCCTCGCCGGAACAGGGGGCATCCACCAGAATGCGGTCAAAGTATCCCGGAAAAACCTCTGCCAGACGCTGCGGGGTTTCGTTCAGAACCAGGCAGTTGCGAATGCCCAGCCGTTCCACATTCTCCGACAATATCCTGGCCCGCTGGGGATGAATCTCGTTGCTTACCAGCAGCCCCTTTCCCTGCATTCTCCCGGCGATCTGGGTACTCTTTCCCCCAGGGGCGGCGCAGAGATCCAGCACCTTCTCCCCCGGCTCTGCTCCCAGAAAAGCCATCGGAGCCATGGCGCTGGGCTCCTGGATATAATAGACTCCCGCCTCATGATAGGGATGTCTGCCCGGGCCTTCCGATGCCTGGGTGTCCTCCTCCTTTGGGCAAAGCTTCCCGCCAAAACCCTCCGCCTTCTGGCAGGTTTTCCCTCCGGGACCCGCAGGGGCATAATAAAAGCCATCCGCCTCCCAGGGCACCGGCTCCAGCCGCCAGGGACTTACAGCCAGGAAACGCTCTCTGGCTTCTGACGGGCTTTCGCCGCCCTTCAGCGGATTGACCCGCAACGCTCTGTAGCGCTCTCCCTCCAGACTCTCTGCAAAAGCTTCATATTCTGTTCCCAGCTGCGACTGCATTCTCTTTCGAAAAGCTTCCGGTAACATCCTTTATCCTCCCAATCTGAATCCAACCAGAAAAACCACCTTTATTTCCATACGCCGATAAAGTAGGACAAGGGGCCCTCGGAATACTCCGGATAGTCATTTGCAAACTGAGCCGCGGAGCCATATACATTATATGTATCCGTGGAGGGATCATATATCTTCACCATATACATTCTGCTTTGGGAATCATAATATATATGATCCGTCATACCGTCCCGGTTTATATCAACCTTACAGGGAGATTCCTCTGTGAATATTGTCAGAAGAGAGCCTCCTGAAATAGGTACTGTGGGATTTTCCAGTTGTATCTGTTCACTTATCAGCTGCTGGTAGCCATGCAGCTTTTCCTCTATTTCCCGCTGCCTTTTCAAGTCCTGCGCCTTGTCCATAACCCATACAATCGATCCCAGCAGAGTCACTACTATCAGCATAGCGGCACAAAACTCTGTCAGGGAAGTCTTTTTCGGCGGTATGGCGACCGGCGTTTTTGCAGGAACATTATAGGAGCGCCGGACCGCATCAAAACGCTCCTGCAGAAGCTGCCATGACGCAGTGTTTTTCCGAAAACGGAACAACTCCGTCTGCAGTATCTCCCAAGTCGAGTCCCTCAGGCGGGACATCGGCTCTATCACAGTGAATATCTCCCACACTGCCCTGACATCCCTCAGATCCCTCGGATACGGATAATCTAAAAACGCCTTTCTCCACTTCTCGGCAAAATTACGGTGATCCGTACTATAAACAGCTTCCAGTCGTTTTTTCAGGTCATCTATCCGCATCGCCATGCCGGGGGGCAGCTCCGGGCTTACAAAGCTATATTCCGCCTCCACCCGGGCACCCGTCTCTGGCTGCATACCAGACGGTGCAGGCTTTGTATAGGCATATTCCAGTTCCGCACCAGCACCAGGCTGCATACCAGACGGTGCAGACTTTGTATAGGCATATTTCGGTTCCTCACCAAGCTCTGGCCCCATACCAGGCGGCACAGATTTTGTATAAGCATATTCCGCATCAGCACCAGTCTCTGGCCCCATACCAGGCGGTGCAGGCTTTGTATAGGCATATTCCGCCTCCGCACCAGCACCAGTCTCCGCCTGCATACCAGGCGGTGCAGGCTTTGTATAGGCATATTCCGCCTCCGCACCAGGTTCTGGCACCATACCAGGCGGCACAGGCTTTGCAAAAACATATCCTGGCTCCACACCGGCGCCGGTTTCCGGCCGCGGATCGGAAAGCACAGGATTTGCACAGGCATACCCCGCCTCCTTCCCTTTGAAGGGAACCTCCTGCGCCATATCATCCTCTGCCCGCTGGGGCTCAGCCCTGTCCGCGGACGCCAAGGCCAGGGCCACCTTATATGCCTTGCGGAGAGCCTGAGCCTCCTCGGGAAATTCCTCTGGATGATACTTTTTGACCTGCTCCGCATAGGCTTTTCTGATCCGGGACTTGTCCGCCGTCCGCTCAATCCCCAGCCATTCCCATATCGTCCGCTGCATTTATGGCTCCTCCGGCTCGTCAAAGGTTGCGTCCCACTCCTCCTCGTCAAATCCATCAAAGTGGAACAGCGCGTTTTCTATCATGGCAAGCTGCACCTGGAACATTCTGTAAGCCCTCTCCACCACACGGGGCTGCTGCTGGTTCAGAGCCGCTTGAAAGCGCTCTATAGCCCGTCCCAGAAAAGCCTGCTGGCTTTCATTGCATTCCACATATACAGCCTCCGCTTTCTCCAGAATGCATTTGTTCTTTTCCATATCTCTGGGATGTATTTTTATTTTCTCCAGCGCGGCTCTGCTGGCCATAAGCTCCTCCTTGGGCATTCCTCCCCCGGTCCCCAGTTCCCTGCGGAGATGTTCTCCTGTGTCCGGACAAAATACATCAATGTCAAAAAGGCCGTTGATATCGTAGGAAAACCTTACCTCCACCACGACCTCCCCTCTGGGCTTGGGGGGAACCATAATCTTCATTTCTGTCAGGAACAGATTGAGGGACGCTTTGTGATTTTCCCCCTGATATACACGCAGACGTACCGATGTCTGGTTATCACTGACAGTGGTATATTCATGAACATAGCTGCTGGGCAGACTCATATTTTTACGGATTATCGGGGACATTACGTCTCCCTGGGTTCCCACCCCCAGCGTAAAGGGGCAGATATCCGTAAGCGCCAGATCCCTTACCTCGCTTTTCCGCTCCTTTATGCCGCATAAAATGCCCGTCCCCTGACAGATGATTTCATCCGGGTTGCCGCCCTCACTGATCCTGCCTCCGAAAAGCCTGGAAACGAACTGCCGCACCGTGGGCATTTTGGACGAACCGCCTACCATAATAACCCTGGAAATATTATTCTCCGTGACCATACCATTGTTCATCAGTTTGGACAGAACCTTCTGAATTGCCATAAAAAGCTCTGTGGAGAGGTCAACCAGCTGCTGATTGCTCAGGGTATAGGAATACTCCCTCCCGTTTATCCGCACCTGGGCAGCAGTCGCCTCCGAGTCGGTGAGCCGCATCTTTACCTGTTCCGCCTCCCGCAGCAGTATGGCCCTGTCCTGCTGTGAGAGATCCTTCCAGACAAGATGATTCCGCGAGCAGATATCATAAGCGATCAGGCTGTTGAAATCCTTTCCTCCCAGCCGGTTGTCGCCGGAAATGGACTGGATCTCGATTACATTTTCAAAGGCGTCTACCAGGGACACATCCAGCGTCCCGCCCCCGAAGTCAAACACGATAAACATTTCCTCATCGTCACACTGATCCACATGATACGCCAGCGCCGCCGCGGAGGGCTCGTTGATCAGCCGCTCCACCTTAAGCCCGGCCAGCAGCCCGGCATTTCTGGTGGCGGCGCGCTGTCTGTCGTTGAAATATGCCGGGACGCTGATAACCGCCTCATGGACAGGATGCCCCAGCGCAAGCTCCGCGTCCGCCTTCAGCTGCTTCAGCACCAGCGCGGACAGCTCTTCCGGCGTATATTCCCTGCCATAAGCCGTGTATCTGGTGTCCGTACCCATATCCCGCTTAAATTCCCGGAAAGTGGTCTCTGGATGGGTCACCAGCCTCTCCCGGGCCGTTTTCCCCACATAAACTGTACCGTCCTCGTCAAAACTCACCACGGAGGGGGTCAGTTTTTCCCCAAAGCAGTTCTCCAGCAGCCTGACATGGGCTTCCTCCCACACGCACACCAGACTGTTCGTTGTCCCTAGATCGATCCCTATCATATGCATCTCCCCCGCGAAATAATTGCTCATTAGACTTTGATTATATCTGAAAACTTAGTGCAATTCCTCGATATTTCTTTTCAGCGCTCATTGTAACATACTCCCACTCATAATGCTATAAATATAGTAGAATTATTCTCTCCCGCACAAGCTGATTTAAGGTCGGTGGATATTCTCCTAACCTGCCTCACTAAAAATCTGAACACTGTTTCCAAAACGATTTACTTTTAATCTATTCGCATTATACCGAAAGTCAGCTTACTCCCCTGCATCCAATCTTTTCATCAATTCGTCTTTTTGATTTTGAATACAGCTTTCAACAGCTTTCATTATTTCATCTTCAGATATGCTGGGCGGGAACATCTCTCTTGGCACTCCATGACCAAACATCGCGGCATATTTTTGTTCCAATCTAAACTTCTCGTCATCAAAACCATCGACATCATCTTCATCAATTAATTTACTCATAAAACATGACATTTTATCATCCATAATACATCCTTTCCTTTCCAGCATAAGCTCCTTTTGAATTCCTATCAAATTTTCTAACATACTGCTAAACATTCCCAATGCTGTGAAAAAAGCTCCGGCTTACGCCATCTGGCTCCCGCCAATCTATATTTTTTTCACTGCTCAATTTATCATAATACAAT
>CAMWTF010000131.1 GCA_947177105.1 uncultured Lachnospiraceae bacterium
CTCTTAGCAATATTATGCGGGATACCCTGCAGAAGTTCTGGGGGGACGCGGTGGAGATCAATGAGGGCGCAGAACTGACCTGGATGCGCCAGCCCCACTACTATATGGGTCTGTACTCTTACACCTACAGCGCCGGGCTTACCATTGCCACCCAGATGTGCAAGCGCATTGAGAACGAGGGCGAGGGAGCCATTGAGGACTGGAAGAAAGTGCTGGCGGCAGGGAGTACGCTGGCGCCTGTGGAACTGGCGGCGCTGGCCGGTATAGATATCACCACCGATGCGCCGCTGCTGGATACCATTGAAACCATCGGCAGCATGATCGATGAGATCTGTGAACTGACGGAGCAGCTGTGAGATGTAGCTTGCAGGCAAAGCCAGCGATATAATTAACGCAGTTTCGCAAGCTAACCTGCGATAAGCAGGAGCAAGGTGAGCTTGGTATAGAAGAATCGGAGGGCAAGGTGGAGATACAGAGGATTAATGAATATGGGGACGAGCGGTTTGACCCGGAGGTTCTGCGGCAGCATGGGGCTTTTCTGGTGGATGGGCATCCCTGCAGCTTTCAGATCCTGGATGGGCATTCGGCGAAGGTCTTTTATCACGATTACTCGGATATGGAGGAGATTCTGGATACTTTTCGGTTTTATGCGGGCCATATCCATCGTTTTTACAGGGCAGATGGCGGTCTGCTGAAAGAGTATGAGGAGGTGGAGGTGTTTGATCTGCCCATTGGGCAGATCCAGCCCTCTCAGTTCTATGTGGATCAGGAGAAGCTGCAGGCTGTGGGCAGTTTTATTCAGGGGCCAAAGGACATTGTGATCCCTGTGCTGGAGCATGAGGGGCGGTATGTCTCGGCAGACGGGCATACCAGGCTTTATCTGGCCTTCCAGAGGGGCTATGACCACGTCAGAGCATTTTTGGATAAAGACGTGGGGAGCTATCTTTTGGAGTTTGTGAAAGAGGCCCAGAATCGGGGTGTCTATCATGTGGAGGATATGGAAAAACTTTCTCATGAAGAATATGATGTGAAGTGGAATCAGTTCTGTGATGACTTTTTTGATAGGGGAAGTGAAGAGACACAAGTCATGATAGAATATCGTATTGCGACCAATGAAGATATGGAACTTCTGATGGGCAGCAGGATGGAAATGCTGCGAGTGGTCAATCAACTGCCAAAGGCATATGAATTTGACGCCGGGTTGGAAAGGGAGAGCAGGGATTATTTTGCCGCAGGGGATCAGACCACTGTTCTGGCGATGGAACAGGGGGTGGTCATAGGCTGCGCAACCCTGTGTTACATCAGGATGATGCCTACTTTTTCCCACCCTACAGGAAAGCGGGCCCATCTGATGAATGTGTATACCCGAGAGCAGTACCGCAGGCAGGGCATTGCCGCCCGGATGGTGGAAATGCTGATTCAGGAAGCCAGGGGCAGGGGGGTCACCGAGATCAGCCTGGATGCCACGGAATCGGGCAGGCCCTTGTACGAAAGGCTTGGTTTTACCGCGTCTCAGGAGTGCATGGTTATAAATCTTAGAACTTAAAACTTAGATTACTTCTTGATAGGGATGTTGGGAGGTGTACATCCAAATACGTATTAAGGGATATTGCAGGCGCAGCCAGCAATATCCACGAAGAGGTAAGTATATGATTTGATTCACAGGGACATAAGGGGGCGCAGAATGTCAGATATTACAGTAAAAATCATTGATAAGGCAAGGGAGGCGGATATCCGCATACCCAATGAACCCTTTTCTCTATATGGGCGTATGGTTCCGCGATATGACGGGGAGTACTGGAGTTACAGCACAATTGAACTGCCGCCGGAGCAGATCGGCGAGATGGTTTTTCCCGATGAAAATTATGATTTTGACGCCATGGAAAAGGAGCACATATTTGTGGGGGCTTATGCGGGGGATCAGTGCGTGGGCCTGGAGATTTATCAGCACAGCTGGCATAAATATCTGTATCTGTATGACTTAAAGGTAAACGCAAAATACCGCGGACATATGGTCGGCCGGAGATTGATTGAGGCGGGCAAAAAACTGGCCAGGGAAGAGGGGTACAGGGGACTGTATACCATAGGGCAGGATAATAACCTGGGTGCGTGTTCTTTTTATATCCGATGCGGATTTGAGATCGGGGGCTTGGATACCCGGGTCTATCAGGGAACCAGCCAGGAGGGCAAGCGGGATATCCTGTTTTATCTGGAGGCAGGCGGCGATTGAGTCGATCGTTGCAATATTGTGGCTGCATCCGGCGATATGTGGGAAAAGAGGAGAGCCATGAACAGAGGACCACAGGCAGGGCCTGTATAGAATTTCTTGCCAGCAGTGTTACTTTAGTTGGGAGAGGCGGTACATAGGTATTGCGGGAGGATGGAATGACAGCGGAAGAGTTGTGGAGCGAATATGCCCAAAAGGCGGGCATAGGACATACAGATTACGAGGCATGGGCCTTTGGGGATGAGGCGGATGAGTTGGCAGCGTTGGTTGTCAGCGGGAGGAAGACAGCTACCGCTTCGGCCTTTCCATTGTATGAATTGGAGCAGGAGTCTCTTCCGCAGGAGGGGGAGTACAGTGTGATTCTGGACAGCCGGGATCAGGCGGTTTGTGTCATACGGACGGAGAGGGTTTATCTGGCGCCGTTTCGGGAGGTTGGCCAGGAGCAGGCCCGCCGGGAGGGGGAGGGAGACTTGAGCCTGGCCTACTGGCGGGAAGTGCATGAGCGGTTTTTCCGACAGGAGATGGAGGAGGCGGGACTGGGTTTCGATGAGGACATGCCGGTGGTATGCGAGGAGTTTTCATGTGTCTATGTCCCAAACTGAAGGTGTATAGACCTTCCAAACAGTATATCCTCAGTCGGCACCCTGCGCAGTACAGAGACATCCAAGCAGCCATATGCTGTGTATCGGTTATGTGTACAGGAAGGGATATGAGGAACTTTAAATAGGAGGATACAAAGTGAGTGACATAGGAGAGAGAATAAGGGCGCAGTTGTGGGAAATGCAGGATGTGGGATACAAGGATTTTCACGCGAAGCTGATTCCCACAGTGGACCCCGAAGCGATCATCGGGGTGCGCACACCGGAGCTGCGCAGGTATGCCAGAAAGCTGGCGAAGGATCCCCAGATTGGCGATTTCCTGGCACAGCTGCCCCATCAATATTATGATGAAAATAATGTGCATGCCTTTGTGGTGGAACAGATCAAGGATTATGGGGAATGCCTGACGCAGACGGAGCGTTTCCTCCCCTATATAGACAACTGGGCCACCTGTGATATGATGGCGCCCAAGGTGTTTGCCAAGCATAAGGAGGAATTGCTGGAGTCTGTCCAAAGGTGGATTGCCTCCACGGAAACCTATACCATCCGCTACGGGGTCGGGATGCTGATGCGTTTTTATCTGGAGGAGGATTTTCGGCAGGAGTATCTTCAGTGGGTGGCGGATATCAGTTCACAAGAGTACTATGTAAACATGATGCGGGCATGGTATTTCGCCACGGCCCTGGCCAAACAGTACGAGGCGGCGATTCCTTATCTGGTGGAGAGGCGCCTGGACGGCTGGACCCACAATAAGGCGATCCAGAAGGCATGTGAGAGTAATCGGGTGACCGCGCAGCAGAAGAAATATCTGAGAGGACTGAAGGTGTAGACATTATGGCTATTTTTTCGGAGCAATTCATTGAAATACAAGGTAAGGAATACACTTTCCGCAGTGCCCGGAAAGAGGATGCGCAGATGCTTGTGGCATATCTTAGGCAGACCGCGGCGGAGACGCCCTATCTGCTCAGAGAGCCGGAGGAGGTGACAATTTCCGCCGAGCGGGAGCAGAACTTTATTATGGAAAAGGAAGCAGATGATCGGGAACTGATGCTGCTTTGCTTTGACGGGGAGAGGCATGTGGGAAACTGCTCCATTATGGCAGCAGGCGGCATGACGCGGCAGGCTCACAGATGCGGGGTGGCGATAGCCCTGTATCAGGAATATTGGGGCAAAGGGATTGGCAGAAAAATGATGGAGATAGCGCTGGAGACAGCCAGGCGGATGGGCTACGAGCAGGCGGAACTGGACGTGGTATCCGCCAATGAGGCGGCTATCCGGCTCTATGAAAAGTTGGGCTTTAGGCAGTATGGGGTGTTTCCTCACAATATGAAGTATAAGGACGGCAGTTATGCGGACTGCGTTTGGATGATGAAAGAACTTTAATTTTTCTGCTGCGTATTGCCGCACAAAAGTCAGTGGTGGTAAGAGGAAATAAGTTATACCATGAAGAGGGAGGAATAAAATGATCAGGCCGATGGAGACGAAAGATATGGACAGGTGTGTGCAGGTGATCCGGGACAGTTTTATGACAGTGGCGGATACCTTTGGTTTTACCCAGGAGAATGCGCCCCGTTTTACTGCTTTTGCCACTACTATAGAGCGGCTGCAATGGCAATACCAGGAGGGGCGTCCCATGTATGTATGGGAGGAGGATGGGCAGATTGCGGGGTATTATTCCCTGCATTTGCAGGGGGAGCGGAAATGCGAGTTGAACAACCTGTGTGTACTGCCTGCATATCGTCACCGGCAACTGGGGAAAAAGCTGCTGGAACATGCCTTTGCACAGGCGCGGGAGCGGGGATGTGCGCGGATGTTTATCGGCATCGTGGAGGAAAACGTGCGGCTGCGGAAGTGGTATGAGACCTACGGCGCAGTGCATGTGGGTACAGAGAAGTTTGATTTCTTCCCGTTTACTTGCGGATATATGGAAAAAGATCTGGCCCAGTGCAGTGGAGCTTAGAAACGAGGCCGCTTGGGATGCTGTCCTGCGGTTTATCCGTTTGGCAGAGGGGATTCTTGTGCTATAGGAGGAGAAAATGATATTATACAGGCCGGTTGGGACAAAGGAACTGGAATTGATAGAGAAAAGCGGCTATAAATGCTTTCCGCCGAGACTGCCGGAGCAGCCTATTTTTTATCCTGTTCTGAATGAAAAGTACGCGGCGGAGATTGCGTCACAGTGGAATGTGCGGTACAATGATGATCACAGAGGATATGTGACTCGGTTTGAGATTGATGATGAGTATTCCATGCAGCATGAAGTTCATACGGTGGGGGCCGGCTATCATCAGGAATTGTGGATCCCGGCGGAGGAACTGGAGACCTTCAACAGGCATATCATGGGGAAAATACAGGTGATCGGTGAGTTCGCTGCCGAAAAAACAGATAAATGCGGTGTTTGAGATTCACGGTAGGGATGAACATAAGGAATGCTATAAAAGGGTATGGCGGGGAGAAATATGGAAAAGAAGAAAGGGCGTAAGATATGGTAACAATACGGCTGGCGGCGGAACAGGACTACGACGCAGTAGAACGGATCATGAGACAGGTACATAATATGCACGTGAGCTGGAGGCCGGACATCTATATAGACACAGACCCTATACTGCCCCATGACATGTACTTGGCGCATCTGACGGAGGGACAGGTCATCGTGGCAGAGGCGGCTGGGGAAGTGGTGGGACTGGTAATATACCTGACACGTAATATTTCCGGCGGCCCCATGAAAGCGCGCAGGGTGCTGTTTGTGGATTCTATGGCGGTGGAGGAGCGTTACCGGGGCCAGGGCATTGGCCATAAGCTGTTTGACTATGTGCTGCAGCTGTGCCGGGAGCAGCGATATGACGGACTGGAACTCCAGGTCAACGCCAGAAACGCGGCGGCAAGGGCTATGTATGAGAAGTATGGTTTTACGGAAAAATCTATCAATATGGAGTTTTTGGATATAAATCTATAGACATTTTTCAGTTTTTCTATGCGGCGGACAATCTGGACAGTGAAGTTTGAATGTTTCACATTCAAATACTGATTGGTGCAATATCGCGGGCAAAGCCAGCGATATGCATGTAGAGGAAAGTTTGAATGTATTACATTCAAATACGTATTAAGGGATATTGCAGGCGCAGCCAGCAATATGGCTTTGAAGCTGACTGAAAGACGAGCAAGGGCCTTTCTCTCCTATGTGATGGAACCAATGTGGGAAAAACAGTGATGGAAAGGATCTGGGGATGAGAATATTGTTTCCTTCCAGCTATATGAACAGCCGGAGAGTGGATGAGGCATTTGAAGGAGAATATGAGGCGGTGCTTCGTGCGGGGATGGATGCGGTGTTGTTCCGACAGCAGGTGTGGGATGAAAAGAGGGAGATCCGGCTTGACACTGAAAAGTCAGATTGCGCTGTGTACCGTGGCTGGATGATGAAGCCGGAGGTCTATCGGGTTTTCTATGACCAGCTGCGGGATAAAGGGATTAGTCTGCTCACCGCTCCCGACCACTATGAGACTATGCATCTTTTCCCCAATGCATACAAATGGCTGGAGGAGGACACACCGAAAGCCCTCTTTTTTCCGCTACATGCCCGGATGGATGTGGAAAAGATCAGGAGTGAACTGGGGGAGTTCCTGATCAAGGACTATGTGAAGTCGGCAAAAAACACGGATTTTCCGGCGTATATTGACAGGGACATGTCCCAGGCGGCGTTTGAAAGGTGGATGGAGCGGTTTTATGAGATCAGAGGGGAATTGCTTACTGGGGGAATCTTGGCTAAACAATATGTGAAACTAAAAAAATACGGCGGGTATACCAATGAGTACCGGGTTTTCTATCTGCGAGGGCAGATTATCTCTGTGAGCAGAAATTCTCTGCAGCCTGATTATGCCGCCAAGCTGCCCGGGAGCTTGGCGGAAAAGTATGTCACGCTGCCCAGCCCTTTTTACACGGTGGATTACGCGGAAAAGGAGGATGGCCAATGGGTTGTGGTGGAGGCCGGGGACGGCGGGGTGTCAGGG
>CAMWTF010000132.1 GCA_947177105.1 uncultured Lachnospiraceae bacterium
GTTTCCATCAGCGCCACATTGCTGCCCGCCGCCAGGGCCGCCACCTCAAGTTCTTCCCGATTGTTTCTCACAATCTCCAGCGTCTGGGTGCCAATAGAGCCGGTAGAACCCAGTATAGCAATTTTTTTCATTAAAATTACTTCTCCTCTTTCTCCGGCAGCGCTTTCCGGCGCTGCTCTCACATATTGCCTGTCATCCCGCCGCATGTATCATCAGCACCGACAGAAAATAGATCATAGGCGCTGTCACGATCATGCTGTCAAAACGATCCATGATGCCGCCGTGCCCCGGCAGAATCTTTCCGTAATCCTTGATATCATGGTTTCTCTTGATGGCTGAAGCCGCCAGGTCTCCCACCATGGACATCAGCGCTCCCACCGCACTGATAAACACGATGACCCACAGCACCTGCTGCTCGGAAACCACCGGTTCCACCACGAAGTATGCATAGAGTCCGCCGATCAATGCCGCCCCGGCCACACCGCCGATACAGCCCTCCAGAGATTTATGGGGACTCAGCACGGGGAAGACCTTCTTCCTTCCAATCAGCTTACCCACACAGTAGGCGCAGGTGTCACAGCCCCAGGCGCTGATCAGGATCAGCCACACCAGATAAATCCCCAGCCGGCTCATCCGGGTCATGTACATGAAGGATAACATCACTGGTGCGTACAGAAAGGAAAAAATAGCCGTCACCACCTGCTCCGCCCGGTATCTGGGAAACAGGATCACATACAGGAACATCTCCGCCATAAACATCAGCACAATACACATTAACAGCAGTGTAGTATCCTGCCAGAAATACATGACCGCATAGTAGAGCACAACACTTCCAAGGCCCACCACCTCCAGGCCGTTAAAGCCCTTCTCCGCCGTGTTGACCTTCTGTGCCTTTGTCAGTTCCCTGTAACCTGCCAAGGATATGAGCAGCAATATCCCAGCCAGATAAGGGCCTCCCAGCCACATGGTAGCCAGCGCTATGATCACCATGACGACTCCACTGATTAATCTGGTCCAAAACATTAGACTTCCTCCTCGGAGATTTTGCCGTATCTCCTGTCTCTTTGATTATATGCCTCCACAGCCTTGACCAATTCTTCCTTGTCAAAGTCCGGCCAGGCCACCGGCGTGAAATAAAACTCTGTGTACGCCAGCTGCCAAAGCAGGAAATTGGAAATCCGCTGCTCATTACAGGTGCGAATCAGCAAATCCGGCTCCGGAATGCCGCGGGTGTCCAGATAGTCGCTCAACAACCTCTCACCGATCTCCTGGGGATTCAACGCCCCTCTCTGGATATCCTGGCCCATCCGCCTCATGGCCCGTACAATCTCATCCCGGCCGCCGTAGTTGATGGCAATCTGAAAATGCAGGCCGTCATTATTCTTAGTGGCCTCCTCCAATTCCTGAATGCGGACCCGGATGTCCTGATCCAGACGGGACTTTTCCCCCAGCACCCGGACACACATACGGTTTTTCTCCGCCGTCTTTAAGCAGGTTTTCATATAATTGCGCAGCAGCTTCATCAAGGCATCCACTTCGTCCCTGGGACGGTTCCAGTTCTCCGTAGAAAAAGCATACACCGTCAGGTACTGGATCCCCATGCGGTAAGCCTCCTCGCAGATGAACTCCACGGTTTTGGCCCCCTCCACATGTCCCATATTCCTAGGCAGACCCTTGGCCTTCGCCCAACGCCCGTTACCATCCAGAATAATCGCCACATGCCGCGGTATCTTCAACTCCCGTTCACTATTGCCAGCCATGCTCCCTCCTATCCGTCATGCCTTCCATGCTCCTGCATATCGCAGGCCGCGCCTGCGATACAGCGTTAATCCGATGCGTTTCCATGCATTCCCTGTAAATGCATGGAAAGGGAGCAGTCCCCATCCTGCCGGATGTTGACTGTCCCTCCCCATTATCCATTGTACTTTCATTACACTGATTATACGGTCATGATCTCCTTGGACTTCACTTCCATCAGAGCATCAATGTCCTTAATATACTTATCCGTCAGCTTCTGCAGACTCTCCTCCAGCTGCTTGATCTCATCTTCGGAGACCTCGGTCTTGCCCAGCTTCTTTAGAAAATCATTGCCGTCCCTGCGGATATTGCGGACCGCAACCTTTCCGTCCTCCGCCTTTTTCTTTACCTCCTTCACCAGGTCTTTTCTGCGCTCCTCCGTAAGCTCCGGGAACACCAGACGAATCACGCTGCCATCATTGGAAGGATTGATGCCCAAGTCGGAAGTCTGGATAGCCTTCTCAATCTCCTTGAGCAGATTCCTCTCCCAGGGCGCAATCTGGATAATCCTGGCCTCGGGCACTGTCACATTCCCTACCTGCTGAATGGGGGTAGGAGTGCCGTAGTAATTCACCCGGATCTTGTCCAATACGTGGGGATTGGCGCGTCCCGCCCTGATGGTGCCGTAATCAGACTCCAGAAATTCATATGTTTTCTTCATTTTATCATCATACTGCTGCAATCTTGCATCCATGTACATACCTCCTAATAAGAGTTGTTTGAAAGGTCTTTGAACCTTCTATTCCACTGTGACCTTGGTTCCGCTGAACTTCCCCTTGACCGTATTTACAATACTGTTCTCTTCATTCAAACCGAACACCCACATGGGCATCCGATTATCCCTGGCCAGGATGGAGGCCGTCATATCCACCACCTGCAGATTTCTGGCGATTACTTCGTCGATGGTCACCTGGTCATACTTCTTCGCCGCCGGATTCTTGCAGGGGTCGTCATCGTACACCCCGTCAATGGATTTAGCCAGCAGGATCACATCCGCATCCACTTCGATGGCCCGCAGAACCACGCCCGTATCCGTGGAGAAATAAGGATGTCCCGTGCCGCCCGCAAAGAATACTACAACGCCCTTTGCGAAATATTTATTGGCTCTGTCCTTGGAAAAAAGTTTGGTGAAGGAACCGCACTCGAAAGGTGTCAGAATCCCCGTCATCATACCCACGGAGCGGAAAATCTCCGACACATAGATGCAGTTCATCACGGTTGCCAGCATACCGATCTGATCCGCCTTGGTGCGGTCAATGTTCTCACTGGAACGCCCCCTCCAGAAATTGCCGCCTCCAATGACGATACCTACCTGGATTCCATCGTCCACCAGCTGCTTTACCTGCAATGCCACGTCTCTCACCGTCTCCTCATCGAATCCGGTCTTCTTCTCTCCCGCCAGAGCCTCACCGCTCAATTTCAATAGTATACGCTGCATTATCGTGATCCTGCCTTTCCCTGGACTTCACTATATTCCTTTATGTACTATGAAAGCTTTGGCTTTCATAGTACGGATGGCCCATCCGGCCGCTGGGGGCCGGGAATATGGTCTTGATTTATTGTATCAGCCCTTCTTCACTTCTGGCTTGTAATCATCGAAGAAGGAAATCGGGTTCACCTCCGCATAGCACTGGGAACACATACCCTCAATCACCGCACCGTTGTTAATCTGTACGGATTTGGATTTGATATTGCCCATAACGATGGCTGAAGTATCCAAAATCACGGGACCCTTCACATCAATATCACCTTTGACCGCGCCTGCGATCACTGCGCTGGTGGCGCATATGTTGCCGACCACCACGGAGCTTGAACCGATCTTCACGGCGCCCTCGCTGACCAGCTCCCCGTTGATCTTGGCGCTGTCCGCATATATCTCCGCCGCCTTGGAATTTCCGTTGACATAGCCAGTCACATTCAGCTTGCCCAAAATATCAATATTGCCGTTTACACAGCCGATCAGATCCAGCGATCCCTCACTCACCACATCACCGTTGATTGTCATGCCTGCTGTTTCTGAGGATGTCTCGTCTGACGCCATCCGTGCGTTAATCATCTCTGCCACTTTAGATTCCCCCTTTGTCTCCTTTTTATTTTCTATTACTGTCTCCGTTTCCTCTTCATATGCCAGCGCTGCGCTCCCATCATTGGCGACCGGCGCACTCTCCAGCATCTTTTCCAGATCAATGTCCGGCTCCTCGGCTTTTGCTGGCTCCTCCGGTGCCGTCGGCTCCGGCTCCAAGCTCTCCTCTACAAGTGCCTCCAAAGTCTCCTCAGCAATCTCCGTCTGATATTCCTCCAGACTCTCCCCGGCGCTAAAAGCCTCCTCTGTGATCTCCGGCTCCTCCACTGGCTGTTCTTCCCATACTTCCAGTTCCTCCGCAGGCTGCTCTTCCCATACCTCCAGTTCCTCCACCGGCTGCTCTTCCCATGTCTCCGACTCCTCCTGATCCACTTCGGGAACCACGATGGAGTCCACCCTGTCCAACATCTCGTTGATATCCCCAAACCCTTCCTCCTGGGTCTGTTCATCCTCAGGCATCAATTCATTGACCGCCTGGGACAAATCCTCTTTTAAATCCGAGAAAAACCCCATAGTTTACTTCCTCCTGTTTTGAGTTGTTTTTGGTTGCAGCGCCCGGCTGCCTTTCTTAATATAGCTGCGCATATTCCCCGCCGGCACACATGGCCGGTAATCCATAATCTGCCCGCTAAGGCGTCCAATCATACTTCAATGCGTTGTTTGAGAATATGCTTACTTAATATGATGAATCGGCGTGGTATCCTCGGTGATTGGTAGTATCACTGTATCATCCATTGCCAAAATATTTTCAATAATCTGCGGCAGCGCCTCCACTGTGGTAGGACGGGATGCCGCATCGTGCATCAATATGATGGATGTCCCATTTCCCAAGATGCCGGAGGTTGCATTGCTCACCAAAGTGTCCACGTCCAGCAGCACACTGCCGCCATCACCGGAGGAAACATTCCAATCATAATATTCGATCTCTTGTTCCGCCAGAAAATCCGCAAACACATGCATATCAATATCACTGATGGTATTGGAGCTTCCCCCCGGAAAGCGGTAACAGGTACTTTGTATTCCGGTATTTTCAAGAATATAAGAATAAATCCGATAAAAATCAGCGGAAAAATCTTCTACGGAACGATATACTTCCGCATATTTGTGGGAGTAGGAATGCATCCCGATGGTGTGACCACGCCTTGCTATCTCCTGGAGCATCTCGATAGAATATTCAGTCTCCTTGCCCAGCACGAAAAAAGTGGCTTTCACATCATATTCATCCAGAATATCCAGAATCTCTTCCGTGTATTTGCTGGGACCGTCGTCAAATGTCAGATATACCTTGTGGGCTGCTTCGGGTTCCACTACCGCCATATCCCCGTTCTGACCATCCGCGCCGACCACAGGAGCCGACACCAGGATCGCCTTCCTGTCAAGCAGCGGCGCCTGCTGATCCTGCTGGGCCATAGTCGCCGATAGCTGCTCCTGCTGGGCTACAGCCGCCGATATCTGCTGCAGTAACTGCTGCTGGTAATCCTGCGTCTCCTCCACCTGCCTGTTCAATGCGCCGATTTTTCCAAATAGCACTATGCACAATCCCACAGGGAAAATCATCCAGATCAACACAGAGAGCATGATCATCTTTTTCAGACGCTGTACTCGCCTGCGCCGGGCATCCCCCTGAGATTTCTGCCCTTTTTCCATTATAACATACCAACCCTTCCACTCAAAGAACAATTTCAAAAATTATATTAACATGAAAGGAAGTATTTTTCAAGCAAAAAAGGGACTTGTTTTACAAGCCCCCAATCTGCTCCTCAAAGCGGTTGAGTATAAATGTATTAAAAAAACTGTCTACAGAGCTTGCCTGCTTCATGCGGTACCAGAGTTCCTCAGGCACCTCCAAGTAGCAATACCGCCTGCCATCCTGGTGAAATTGAACCTCCAACAACATATCCTGGGCGCTGTAGCCCATATAGGCAATATGAACGGCCGCCGTTCTATTCATACGCTCTCCTCCTCGTGATTGTTTCCTTTTGCGGTTACCTTTATTCTTCACAGTCATGAGTACATAGGAGGCGGCCGCCCTTCTTCACCGGCCTGTCTCTTTCCGTCAGCCATTGTCCAAAATTCTTTATGCATTCCCCGTTCCTTCTAAATTCTTCAGTCTGTACCTAATCCACCTCCTGATCCACCCTGCGGAACACATCATCATCAAAGAAGTCTGTCAATGACATATCCAGGCCGCAACATATCTTCGCCACCGTCTCTACCCCTGTATTGCGGGTAATCCCATATACAATGTTCTTCATGGTGGAGGGATTCATGCCAGCCAGCGTTGCAAGATGATTCACGGAGATCCGGTGTTTTTTACAAAGCCCGTTGATTCTCTCAACTAACGCTTCCTGAGCCGTCATTCTGTTCTCCACCTATAACCCTACAATTTGCCCTAATCAGAATTGTACAAAATACTATTTAGGTATGTAGCCCGTATACGGGCCATTATAGAGTCTATGGAAAATATATTACATGTTTTTATACATTTTACAATAGATAAATTCCTTTCTTACAAACTATTCTCTTTTATACTTCCGCTGCGGTAGGCTTCCAGCAGCATACGCAAATCGTCGATAAGCTCCTGCAGCGCCTTGCCATTGTCCGTGTCGGAGATGTTCGCACGGCTCTGCAGCCTCTCCACAACGTGGATTTCCGGCGTTTGACCGGGGCTTCCCGGAACGAAGGGCTTATGCTCCGCCAGGCTCAGACCGTGAGAGTCATAGATCAGCGTGTACCCGGCGATACCCGTGGCTTTCTGATATGCCTTGGAGATTCCGCCGTCGATCACAAACAGCTTGCCATCCGCCTTCACTGGGCGCTCCCCGTCCTTGATCTTCACCGGCACATGGCCGTTAATGATATGCCCTCTGTCTTCATCCATGGAAAAGAGCCGCAGAATCATCCGGCAGACCTCCGGCTTCTCCGAGAA
>CAMWTF010000133.1 GCA_947177105.1 uncultured Lachnospiraceae bacterium
TGAAAAATGCCTGTATGATCAGATTTATGAATATATCAGACAGGAAATCCGATAGGGGAAGCTGCGCCCGGGGGAGCGGCTTCCCTCTACCCGTTCTCTGGCGGAATATCTCCAGATCTCCCGCACCACGGCTTCGCTGGCCTATGACCAGCTGCTGGCGGAGGGCTATATCAGCTCCCAGCCTTATCGGGGATACTATGTATGCCGGATGGAGGAGCTGTATCGGCTGGATACCGGGGAGAAGCGTGCGGCCGGGGCGGAGGAGAGCGGGGGAGCAAGGGTTCCCTGTGTGGTGGATTTTTCTCCCACTGCCACGGACATGTCCCGGTTTCCCTTTAGCGTCTGGCGCAAAATCAACAAAAACGTCTTAAGCCAGGGGGGCGGCAGCCTCTTTGCCCAGGGGGATGCCCAGGGAGAGTACAGCCTGCGGGAGACTATAGGCAGATATCTGCACTCCTCCCGGGGGGTGAATTGTACTCCCCAGCAGATTATCGTGGGCGCAGGGAATGACTATCTGCTGCTTTTGTTGGAAAAAATACTGGGGCGGCATGTGCGGATCGCCATGGAAAACCCTACCTATAAAAGAGCCTATCAGATTTTCGGATCTTTTGCCTATGAGATTACCACGGTGGATATGGACGAGTCGGGAATGACCGTGTCCGGTCTGCGTCAAAGCGATGTGACAGCGGCCTACGTAATGCCTTCCCACCAGTATCCCACCGGGGTGCTTATGCCCATTGGGCGGCGGCTGGAACTGCTGAAGTGGGCGAATGAAGCGCCGGGCCGTTATCTGATTGAGGATGATTACGACAGTGAGTTTCGCTATAAAGGCAAGCCCATTCCCTCCCTTCAGGCATCGGACACCCAGGGGCGGGTGATCTACATAGGAACCTTCAGCAAATCCATTGCTCCCGCCATCCGTGTCAGCTATATGGTGCTGCCTCAAGAGCTATTGGAGCGCTACAGGCAGCAGTGCTATTTTTATTCTGCCACTGTATCCAGAATTGACCAGAAGGTGCTGGAGGAATTTATCAGGGAGGGATATTTTGAACGGTATCTGAACAAGATGCGCAAGCACTATAAGGAAAAACATGACCTGCTGCTGGAAGAATTGGCGGATTTTGAGGCGGATTTTAGGGTCATGGGCGAGAATGCAGGGCTGCATCTGCTGCTCACCGGCAGGAGAGGGCAGACGGAGAAGGAACTGATTGCGACAGCCCAGGCGCAGGGAGTGCGGGTCTATGGCCTATCGGACAGCCTGGTGGGAAAGGCAAAGGAGCAGCCTGGACGGACAGTCCTTCTGGGATATGGGGGCCTGGGGTTTGAAGATATTAAAAAGGGCCTGGCGCTTCTGCGCCAGGCTTGGCTGTAAGCACGGTTATTCTTCCTTGGAATCCTCCTTGGCAGGGGTTTCTTCCTCGATGGAATCCTCCTCCGCAGCCTCATCCTCGTCAAAGAACTCTTCCACATCCTTCTCCACTTTCTCTTCTGCATCGGATATGGTCTGGGACAGGGTGGTGAAATGCTCTTCAGCGCCGGAAAGCTTCTCAGAGAGTGTGTTTACGGCATCGCCAACCTTCTGAACCACGGTCTCGGCGACAGCGCCTGCCTTCTCCACGGCCTTCTCAGAGGCTTCCTTGGCCAGGGACACATAGTTGCGGACAGGGGCCTCATCCTCTAAGTCATCGCTGAAGTTATCATAATCGTCATCTTCTTCAGCGGCGGGGGTGGTATCCTTTTTGGTTAGGCAATGATAGGCAACGGCGGCAACAGTGCCTGCGGCGGCAGTAAAGAGTAAAAACTTTCCAAATTTTTTAGCCATGGGGTTGCTCCTTTCAGAGTGAATCTTCTATATATTAAGTATTTTAATACTATTCTGTGAAAATGAAAAGAGAATATGTATAAAAACTTTATAAAAACTATGGGAAGTAAAACATTGCAAGCAGATTCCGGGTGTGTTAAAATGTTTCCTCGAAGGATATTCTGA
The DNA here is from genome assembly GCA_947177105.1 of uncultured Lachnospiraceae bacterium. GTDB lineage: Bacteria > Bacillota > Clostridia > Lachnospirales > Lachnospiraceae > Acetatifactor. The sequence goes on from CAMWTF010000133.1 coordinate 1,988, forward strand.
AAATAGGATCTTCAACTGTAAAGGGTATAACATGAACGGGAAATTTTTTGATCTGAAAAAGGAAAAACAGGATAGAATGATTAACGCCGCCCTGAAGGTGTTCGCGCTGCAGGGCTACCGCCATGCCAGCACCGATGAGATTGTGCGGGAGGCGGGCATCAGCAAGGGATTGCTGTTTCACTATTTTACCAGCAAGCTGGGTGTCTACACCTTTGTTTATGACTATAGTGTCAGGTATATGATCCTGGAACTGGGCGCCAGAGTGCCGGCGGGGGAGAGGGACTTGTTCAACGTGTACAGGGCAATGGAGTTGGCCCGGATGCAGGCCATGAAGGGTTACCCGTATATGCAGCAGTTTTTAAACCGCTGTATGCAGGAGGATGTGAGCGAGGCTTTGCTGGCCACGGAGCAGAAGAGGGAAAATCTGGCGGCGGAGTATGAGAGGATACAGAGGCAGATCGACTATGAAGCCCTGCCCGCTGGAGTGGATGGACCTAAACTGGAGCGGATGCTGCATTACACTGTACAGGGGCTGATGCAGCAGCGTTTTCTGGACGCATCCTTCCAGCCGGAGATGCTGTATGCCGAAACCCTGGAATATATTGAGATGGTGGAGCATATTGTAAAGAAATAAGGCCCATGGTTCAGGGGCCTTATTAAAGTTTATTTGTTCATCTTGTGGGGCGGGTCTGCGGGATAGCCTCCTTTCAGTTTCTGCATACCCCGCTGTATGGCATCACGGGAATTTTTCCAGTCCGCGTCCTTGTTCTGGTAGTCGAATTTCTCCACCATCCAGGACACGTCCTCGTACAGGCGCTCCATGTTGCGTTCCATAAGGGGCAGCGCCATGTCGTAAAACTGCTTCAGATCCTTATCCGAAAGCCGTTCGTCCGCCGCGCTGCACAGGTCGCCGAAATGGCTCAGGCAAAAGCCTTTGCTGTTTTTCACTTTTTCACGGAAATCCTCGTCCCGGCTGTACATATAGAAGAAGGTATCCATATAGCGGGAATAGTTATCCTTGAAATGGTCGCAGATGTAGCAGGATTCGTTTTTTCGGGAGACCCACATGCTGATGGCGTTGCCGTTTACATTGCCCCGCAGCTTGTCCTTCAGGGAGACTTTGCCCGGAGCGAAGGAGGCAAACTGCTGCTTCATCTCTTTGAGGGTCTTCTGGTAGTGGGTTTTCAGTATCCATGCATTGCCTAAGGTGTTGCCGTAGTCAAACATCTTTTTGAAATGCATACGGCAAAAGCCCGCCTTGTCGGTGGCTTCCCGGATGTCGGACTCCATATAGGAGCTGCTGTTGCCCAGACAGAAGTCCATCACGTCCCGTTCCACCGCCCGCTCGATAAAGCAGAAAGGGCATTCGTCGTGGGCTTCCATGGCATCGTTCAGTGGTATGGTGTAAAGCTGTTCTTTCATAGATCCGCACCGTCCTTTTTATGTTTTTACAACAGTGTAATCCATTTTTGAGATATTGGCAATAATTCTTAAAAAGATGTTGCGAAGTTGTGAATAAAAGAAATGAAAATTTAAGATTAATTTTCTTGTATTTTGTAGAAATTGGGTCTACAATTTTATTATAAAAATTACGTGAGAGATGTGGTCGTCTTGGTATTCAGCAGTATTGAATTCTTGTTGTACTTCCTCCCGATTTTTATCCTGATTTATATGATTGTCCCGCAGAAGTTGAAAAATGTGGTTCTGGTGCTGGGGAGCATGGTCTTTTACGCATATGGAGACCTGTTCGGGCTGGGGCTTCTGGCAGTGTCCACTGCCGTCAATTATCTGCTGGCCAGGGTGATTCGCAGGAAGACGGGGCTGGTGGCTGCGCTGGCAGTAAACATCGGCGTGTTGATTTCATTTAAATATTATCAGGGTGGGGCGATGCTTCCTATAGGCATCAGCTTCTATACTTTCCAGATTGTCTCCTATTTGGTGGATGTATATCGCGGAGAAGTTGCGGCGGAGAGGAATTTTATTGATTTTGCGGCATATGTTATGATGTTCCCAAAATTAGTCATGGGGCCTATTACAAGCTACAAGGATCTTCGCAGGCAGCTGCACCGCCGCCGCTGTGACGCTGAGTGTATGCAGGACGGGCTGAAGCTGTTCATCCTCGGCTTGGGCGGCAAGGTGCTGCTGGCGGACCGGCTGGCGCTGTTGTGGAATGAGGTGCAGGTCACCGGCTTTGAGAGCATTTCCACACCCCTGGCATGGATTGCCGCAGTGGCTTATTCCCTGCAGCTGTACTTTGACTTTGCGGGCTATTCCGTGATGGCTATGGGCTTGGGACGTATGCTGGGCTTTAAACTTCCGGAGAACTTTCGCCAGCCCTATATGTCCGCTTCGGTGAGAGAATTTTACCGCAGATGGCATATGTCGCTGGGGAACTGGTTCTGCAAGTATGTGTATATTCCCCTGGGCGGCAGCCGCAGAGGCGAGGGAAGGACAGTCTGCAACCTGCTGGCGGTATGGCTGCTGACTTCCCTGTGGCATGGCACCACCGGAAACTTTATGGTCTGGGGAATGGGGATCTGTCTGCTGATTGTTCTGGAGAGACAGGTGGGACGGCTGTGGAAACGGATAGCCAAAGACAGAGCCGGGAGCAAAGCCCCTATGATATGTCATCTGTATTTGGTGGCAGTGATCCCGGTTACCTGGATGTGCTTCGCCATCCCGGATCTGGAACAGCTGGGCATCTATCTGAGCAGAATGTTCGGGCTGAGAAGCGCCGTGGCAATGTATGTGGGAGATTGGCAGAAAGCGCTTGGAGATTACGGCTTGCTGCTTGCTGCGGGCATAGTGGCCAGCACGCCCCTGGTGCGTTGGATATACCAGAAGCTGGAGAAGAAATGGTTCGGGATGATCCTGTTGGCGGCCTGTTTTTGGTTCTGTGTACACAGGATATTGTTACAGGGAGAGAACCCTTTTATGTACTTAAATTTCTAATGACGGATAAAGGTGGAGGATGACCTTGAAGTGGTGTAAGAAATGGTCCTTCGTGATCATATTGGCGATAACGGGCATAGTGTATTGCGGTATAGACAGGGATTTGCTGGAGATAACACGCTGGGAGAGCCTGGTTCCTATGGTGGAAGGGCGTCCCGAGGATGACTGGAACGTACAGCAGGAAGAAATCGTATCCGATCCCGGGATGGAGGGAGATATCCAGAACGGGGAAACAGACCAGAGCGGTGTCTCGGACCCAGGGGCTTCGGGTGAAGGGCTTGGCCAGGCAGATCCGGATGACCCGGAGAACATAGACTCCAGGCCCCAGGATTTGACGTCTCCCGGGGATACAGAAGAGGAGGAAACACTCCCTGAGCCGGAACCCGAGCCGGAGATTGTCATAGGGCGAGTGGAGGAGGACTATTTTGCCGATGCTCTGTTTCTGGGGGATTCCAGAACCGTGGGATTGGGCCAGTACGGCAGTCTAAAAGATATTGCAACCTTCTACGCATCCACCGGCATGACGATCTACAAGCTCCTTGGCGCGGAGATTGTGGAGATGCCGGAGCAGCAGGGAAAGATCACGGTGGAGGAAGCGCTGCAGCATCAGAGTTTCCGCAAAATATATATCATGATGGGGATCAACGAAGTGGGTGGCGGCACAGCGGAGAGCTTTGCAAAAGCCTATGGGGAGGTCATTGCGCGCATACAGGAACTGCAGCCGGATGCGATTATCTATATTGAGGGGATATTAAAGGTAACAAAGGCCAGATCCGACAAGGGGGACTACATTAACAATGAAGCAATCGAGTCCCGCAATGAGGCCATTAGCCAGCTGGCTGACGGTGAGAAGATTTTCTATCTGGATGTCAACCAGGCGGTCTGCGATGAGGACGGGGGCCTGGTGAAGGACTATACCTCTGACGGGGTGCATCTGAAGGCAAAATACATTGCCCTGTGGGAAGAATATTTAAAAGACAACGCGGTTTTGCTTGACTGGACTCCTGGGGAGTCTACGGATCCTGCAGTGCCAGTGGATCCCGATCCTATGGATCCTGCGGTGCCTGCGAATCCCGATCCTATGGTCCCTGCGGATTCCGCTCCTATGCCCCCTGCGGAACCAGTGGCTCCCATGGAAAACGGAGAACAATAATGAACATATGCTGAAAAGGGCTGCGAGGGAGCTTGCTCACCAAGCAGCTTTTTTCGCGGGAAAAGGTAAACGGAGTTAAAACTTTTTAGAGGGGAATTAACAGACTGGAAAGAGAGGAATATAGATGATTATTGATATGCATTGTGATACCGTCAGTGAAATCCGTCATCGGCGAACCGGAAAGGGAGAGGAGTGCGGGTTGAGGGAGAATAAGCTGCACATTGACGCCCGGCGGCTGAAGGAAAACGGTTACCTGCTTCAATGCTTTGCCCTGTTTGTGAGCCTGCGGGGCTGCGGAGCCATTGACGAACAGGGGTTACTGCGGCCGGATAAGGCGTGGGCAGACCTGTTGGAGCTGTATCGGATCTATCAACAGGAAATGGCCCGGAATACGGATCTGCTGCAGCCGGTGGCGGGTGCGGGGGATCTGGAGCAATGCAGGCAGAAAGGAAAGGTGGGAGCAATGCTGACCGTGGAGGAGGGCGGCGTCTGCGGCGGCAGTCTGGAACGTCTGGAGGAACTGTATGCCATGGGTGTCAGAATGTTGACTTTGACATGGAATTTTCCCAATGAGCTGGGGCATCCCAATATCAATGCCTTAAACCGCCAGCTCGGTTATCAGTCTCTGTTTCAGGCGGATGCGGCGCATGGGCTGACGGAGAC
>CAMWTF010000134.1 GCA_947177105.1 uncultured Lachnospiraceae bacterium
CGGAGATTGGTATAATATACATTCGCTACAGCCTGGATGAAATTCAAAATGTAGTGGCTAATTCTTCCAAAAATTGGTATATTTATAGGGTGGAGGATTGCTTTGGGGATTACGGCATCGTCTCGGCGGCTATTGTGGATCTGGCGGGGGAAACGCCCCTTATCGAGGAATGGGTGCTGAGTTGCCGGGTTATGGGCAAGCAGGTGGAGGATGCGCTGCTGGGGCATATGGAGGCGGACCTTCAGGCGGCGGGCTATGGGCAGCTGCGGAGCCGGTATGTGCCCACCGCCAAAAACAAGCCTGTGGAGCAGCTCTATGACCGGCTGGGATACCAGGTGGTTTTCCAGGGCAGCGGTGGGGAAAAGGAGTATTGCATCCGGCTGGAGGATAGACCCGCCAGAGCGGAGCATGTGGCATGGATAGGGATGCCGGATAGAAATATAGGATAAAAACGGCGGACAGCATGAAGAAGAGAATGCCTGAGGCAGGACGGATTTCATAGCTGTGTAAGGTTTGCGGAAGTGGAGGTTGGTATGAAAGAGAAAATTATCGCTCTGATTACAGAGATTTTACAGGTGCCGGAGGGCACGGTGACGGAGACTACTCTTATGGAGGATCTGGAGGTATGGGATTCCGTGGCGCAGGTCATGATTATCGGGGAGCTGGAGTCTCGGCTGGGCATTTCGGTGCCGTTGGAGGAGGCCATGGAGATGACAGGGGTTGCGGATATTCTGGCCATATCCGCAGAGAGGTAAACATGAGTGTAACACTGCGTAAAATCCGGGAATCGGATCTGGAGACTATCATGAACTGGCGTATGGATCCCGAGATCACCCGGTATATGAACACGGATCCCCGGCTGACCCTGGAGGGGCAGAAAAAATGGTTTGCGGCAGTCAGGGACAACCCGGATGTGCGATACTGGATGATTCTGGTGGACGGCCAGGAGGCGGGCGTCATCAACCTGACCGGGCTTTCCCGGGAGGATGGGGTGCTGGGCTGGGCCTATTATGTGGGTGAGAAAAATCTGAGGAGTCTAAAGACGGCTTTGACCCTGGAGATGAGTCTGTATGACTATATCTTCGACACGCTGCGAAAAGAGGCTCTGATCAGCGATGTATTTTCCCTGAATAAGGGCGTGATCCAGCTGCATCTGCTGTGCGGCTGTGAGGTTGTGGAGGAAAAGAAGGCGCATATCCGCAAGAACGATACATTTTATGATGTGATCTTTATGCGGATGACCAGAGAGCGCTGGCAGCAGGTGCGGACAGGGAAAAAATATGAGCGTATCGCTTTTGAAGAATAATTGCAGAGAAGAGGTAAGTATGGACAGAGGAATCCGAATCGGCAGCAAAATAATCAGCCAGGACTCTCCCACTTTTATTGTGGCGGAGATGTCCGGCAACCATAACATGGATTTCAACCGGGCGGTGGAGATTCTGAAAGCCGCCAGAGAGGCGGGGGCGGACGCGGTCAAGATCCAGACCTACACGGCGGATACCATCACACTGGACTGTGATGATCCCTGTTTCCAGATCACACAGGGGACGCTGTGGGACGGGATCACCCTGCACAAGCTGTACCAGACGGCCTATACGCCCTGGGAGTGGCAGCCGCGGCTCAAAAAAATGGCGGAGGAGATGGGGCTGCTTTTCTTTTCCTCGCCCTTTGATTTTTCCAGTGTGGATTTTCTGGAGGAGATGGATGTGCCGGCCTACAAGATAGCGTCCTTTGAGATCACGGACATTCCCCTGATCCGCAAAGTGGCCCGGCTGGGCAAGCCGGTGATTCTGGCCACGGGTATCGCCCGTCTGGCCGATATAGAATTGGCGGTGCAAACCTGCCGGGAGGAGGGAAATGAGCAGGTGATTCTCCTGAAATGCTGTTCCGCTTATCCCACGCCCTATGAGGATGTAAACCTGCGCACCATCCCCAATCTGGCGGAGACTTTTCATTGCCTGGCAGGGCTGTCAGACCATACCATGGGCACGGCGGTGGCCACCGGGGCGGTGGCGCTGGGGGCTAAGATGGTGGAAAAGCATATGACCCTTCGCCGCAGCGATGGCGGGCCGGATGCCGCGTTTTCCATGGAACCCCAGGAATTTAAGGAGATGGTGGACAATATCCGCATCCTGGAAAAGGCGCTGGGGAAGGTGTCCTACGACTTGTCGGACAAGCAGGCAAGAGAGAGGGAGCATAGCCGTTCCCTGTTTGTGGCGCAGGATATGAAGGCAGGAGATGTATTTACCCCGGAAAATCTGCGCTCCGTCAGACCGGCGGACGGGCTGCACACCAAATATTATGAGCAGCTGCTGGGGCGGCGAATCACCAGAGATGCCAAGATGGGAACTCCCATGGCCTGGAGCCTTGTGGAGGAATAAGGTGGATTGCACCCTTTAGAGCCGTCGCGCAGCGACTTATAATAGCAGAACAGGTGAAGTCGTGAAGGCGCATGAGAGCATCTTTCATGAGATCCCTTACGAATGAAAGATGTCTCTCCTAAGAATGCGCCGAAGGGACTGCACCCTTTAGAGCTGTCGCGCAGCGACTTTTAATAGGAGGAATGGCTGATGGAGGAAGGAGAAAAGGTGGATATCGTGTTCCGTGCCGACGGCAATGCCGATATCGGGATAGGCCATCTGATGCGCTGCCTGACCATTGCGGAGCAGATAGGGGAGCAGGGGCATGTGGTTTTCTGGTGCGCGGATGAAGCATCGGCGGCGCTGGCGCAGGCCCGGGGCTTTGAGGCGCAGGCGCTGGGGACGGATTACCGTGACATGTCTTCAGAACTGCCCCAGCTGGAACAGTTATTGCATGGTGGAAACCATAATGCCCTTCGCAGTGTGAAACATATGCATACCCCATCGGTAATCCTGGTGGACAGCTATTTTGTCACGGCGGAATATTTACAGGCCCTGGGGGCTTACGGCAAGGTATATTTGCTGGAGGATGTGCCGGGGCGTATCTGGCCCGTGGACGGAGTGATCAATTATAATGCCTTTGCCGACAGGCGCTCCTATGAGGAGGCTTACAGACAGGGCAGGGAAAACATATCCGGATCGGATGGGGGGCAGGGTACAAAATTATTTATAGGGGCCTCCTATGTTCCCCTCCGCTCCCAGTTTGTGGGACGTGACTATCAGGTGCGGGAGCAGGTGAAAGAACTTCTGGTGACCACCGGAGGTGGAGATCGGGAGAACATAGCAGGAAAAATTCTGGAGAGAATAAAGGATATGGAATGCCGGATTCATGTGGTGTCCGGCCCCTGCAATCCCCATGGGGCATGGCTTGAAAGCTACGCGCGGACCCATCCCCGAGTGACGGTTCACCGACAGGTGGACGATATGGCGAAGTTGATGCTGCAATGTGATCTGGCGGTTACGGCGGGAGGAACCACCGTGTATGAATTATGTGCTTTGGGTATACCCTTTGTGTGTTTTTCCTATGCGGAGAACCAGGAGGCTCTGACGGAGTATGCCGGAAGACAGGAGATCGGCTTATGCGCGGGGAAATATCATGGGGACTGCGCGGGGACGCTGGACAATATAGGGAATCTGGCGCGGCGGGCGGCAGAGGATTGGCAGCTGCGCAGGCAGTTGTCCCAAAGGGCTAAAGGGCTGGTGGATGGTCTTGGCGCCAAGCGGCTGGCGGAGGGGATGCTGGTGCAAGAAGAAAGACGTTATGCAGAGGAGAAGTTCTAAGTTTTGCACCGGCAAGAAGAACTTCTAAAGACGTTTTGCAGGGGGCAAAACGCCAGGAAGTTCTTAGTCCTGTATCAGTGTGTAGATTGCAGGTATGGCATGGCGGAAATAAGAGTGGATTTGAAAGGAACGGGAGCGGCTTGAAAGCGGAGAAGCAGGGGAACAGGAGAAAACAGAAAATGGCATATGGGATCTGCGGCATTTTGCTGATACTGGCGTTGCTTCCCCTGCTGCTGCGCTCGAACCGCCAGACGGACATCCAGGCGGAGGTGCTTTTTCTGGGGGACAGCCTTATAGGGCAATACAGGGATGAGACTTCCATACCGTGGCTGATGGCCCAGCAGACGGGTATGACTGTGTTCAACGGTGATTTCGGCGGCACCACCATGAGCCAGCAGAACCGGGAGGGCCAGGACGCCTTTTACTGGAACGGGCTTTCCTTCTCCCAGCTGGCGAAGGCAGCCGCGGCCCAGGATTTCGGGGGACAACAGACCATCCGCACCAAGGACTATGTCACCATGCATTTTGGGGATATCGTGGACGAACTGGACAGACTGGACTTTTCTTCGGTGCGGACGCTGGTGGTCAGCTATGGGATGAACGACTATACCACAGGCAGCCCTATCCGCAACCCGGACAATCCGGAGGATACCTATACCATGGAGGGAGCCATGCGCGCAGGGATACGTTTTCTGCGGCAGAGTTATCCGGCGCTGCGGATTATCTTCGTGAGCCCAACCTACTGCTGGTTTATGAACAGTGAAGAAGGGGCCCGCAGCAACTGCGAGAATCGTGATTTTGGCGGCGGGTATCTTGAGGAGTACGTGGAGGCCCAGCGCAGGGTGGCTCAGGAGTGCGGCGTGGAATTTCTGGATCTGTACCACGAGTATTATCCCCATGAAAAAGAGGCGGACTGGAATCTTTATACCGAGGATGGCGTACATCCCAACGAGGCCGGACGACAGAAGATAGCGGAGACTCTGGCCGCGTACCTACAGAACTTATAAACAGCATATTCCCGGAGAATGCATGGAGTTATGCCGGGACACCTAAGGGGCCTTAGATGGAAAACGAACCTTGTGTACTCTCCGGGAATATGCGGAACTCATAACAGGAGAACGGACCAATTGAAAAATCCTACGGAGACCTGGAACAACATATGGAAACACTGCAAAAGGGAGTGGAAGCTGGCTTTTCTCAGCACATTTCTCGTGGGACTGTTGTGCCATGTGCCCATTATGCTGCGGGATATCCCCAATCATGACGGGCTGGCAAGCATGTATTTTGACCAGAATATGATAACCTCCGGCAGATGGTTCCTGACCGTGGCTTGCGGGGTTTCCTCCTATTACACACTGCCTTGGCTCATCGGTCTGCTGGCTATGCTGTACTTGGGCATTGCCAGCGCGCTGCTGGTAGAGTTTTTGGAGGTGAGGCAGGGCTGGGCAGTGGCAGTGATCGGCGGCCTGCTGGCAGTGTTTCCTTCCCTGGCCTCCACTTTTGCCTATGTGTTTACCATGGACGGCTATATGCTGGCAGTGCTGCTGGCGGTGCTGGCGGCGCTGCTCACCAAAAAATACCGGCTGGGCTTTCTGCCGGGCGCGCTGTGTCTGGCGTGCAGCCTGGGCATCTACCAGTCCTACCTGCCTTTTGCGGTACTGCTCTGTCTGTACGGCATCTATATGATAGGCGCGTCGGAGGGCGCCGTCCGGGAAAAGGTGAAAAAGGGCCTTTCCTATGTGTGGATGGGAGGGCTGGGAGTGGCCTCCTATTATGTGATCCTGCAGGTTCTGCTGCGCATCCAGGGAAAGGAACTGGCCTCCTATCAGGGCATCAGCGGCATGGGCAGCGTACCCCGGAGGGGCCTGGCGGAAATGATCATGCAGATGTACAGGGATTTTCTGGCCTTTACCCTGAAGGGAAATGTATTTATGAACAATCTCTTTGCATGGGGAGCCATGATCCTGCTTGGCATCTGCACTCTGGCAGTGCTGCTTTCCCTGTGTGGGCAAAAAAAGTGGTGGAAAAGTCCATGGTTTTTCGCTATAATAGCCGTAACTGTCGTGGGTCTGCCCGTGGCTATGAACCTGATTCTGGTCATTTCGCCGGATGTGACGTACCATTTGCTCATGCGCTATCAGTGGGTGCTGCTGCCCATCTGTATGGTGGCGGCCGTCAGCCGTCACAGCCAGCGTCTGCCCTGGGCAGCTTGGCTGGGGCTTATATGCGGCCTGGTGCTGATGTTTAACTATGGGGTGATGGACCAGATCGCCTACTCCAACCTGGAGAAAAAGTATGAGAAAACCTACGCCTACTGTATTCGGCTGCTGGACCGGATTGAGCAGACGGAAGGGTACTATCAGGGCATTCCCATCGCCATGATAGGCGTGGTGGGGGACCAGTCCTACCCGGTGACGGATCTGACCGGGGAGGTGACTGCGGGCATGATCGGCATTGGCGGCGACAGCCTGCTATATACCGGAGCCAACTATCAGGCTTTTATCCAGAATTATCTGGGAGCCACACTGAACATCCTCTCCCCGGAGGCCATGGAGGAGATGTATTACAGCGAAGTCTACCGGGAGATGGAGAGTTTCCCAAGTGCAGATTCCATTCGGATCATTGACGGTATTATGTATATCAAGACGGAGAATCGGGAATAAGGGGACGTTCAAACAACAAATCCCCGGAATGCGCATATAGGTATTCGCGGAACTTTGAAATAGAAAGGCGGGACAAAAGATGGCTTTATTGTCTATTGTACTTCCCTCATACAATGAAGAACAGAATATTGCCCATACGGCCCGGACACTGTCGGAACTGCTTACACAGGAGCAGATAGAATATGAACTTATCTTTGTCAGCGATGGGTCACGGGACGGCACATATCAGGAAATCCTGAAGGCGGCCCGGCAGAATCCCTGCGTCAAAGGGGCGGAGTTCTCCCGGAATTTTGGCAAGGAGGCCAGTATTTTCGCAGGTTTGCAGCTGGCCACGGGGGATGCGGTCATAGTTATGGAC
>CAMWTF010000135.1 GCA_947177105.1 uncultured Lachnospiraceae bacterium
GCGGCCGGATGTTGATCACCGGAGAGTGCGTTTGCAGGGGATATGCGGAACTAAAATAGGAGAAGAGATGGTAGAGAAGAAAGAGAATAGCCGCAACCAGCGCCTGATGCAGCTGGTCCGCAGGGCGCACGGTCTGGTGGAGAACCCGGACATAGAGAAGCACAGGCAGTCCCAGAACCATATCGGAGAGATCCTGGGCAACACCAAAGAAATCCATTACGAGGAGTTCCACATCGGGGAGATGGATGCCGAGTGGGTGTCGGTGAACCGCGCCCATATGAAAAAATATGTGATTCTGTACTGTCATGGAGGGGGATATTCCACGGGCAGCCGCAAGTATGCCCGCACCCTGACCTCCAAGCTGGCCTCCTCCACTTTTATGGATGTGCTGTGCTTTGATTACCGGCTGGCCCCGGAGCATCCTTATCCGGCGGCGCTGGAGGATGCCTTGAAAGCATGGGACTATCTGATGCTGCTGGGCTATGGGGCCAGGGAGGTGATTGTGGCTGGGGATTCCGCCGGAGGAAATCTTGCCCTGTCTCTGGCGCTGAAGCTGAAGGAGCAGAAGCGTCTGCTGCCCAGGGGGCTGGTGCTCATGTCCCCCTGGACAGATCTGACCTCTTCGGGGGAGTCTTTTCAGACTCGGGCGGAGGTGGATCCGGTGCTCAACGCAGAGTATATTGATCGGATGATTCTGGCCTACGCAGAGGGACAGGATCTGGAGGATCCGTTTGTCTCCCCGCTTTTTGGGGATCACAGGGAATTTCCTCCCGTCTTTGTCCAGGTGGGGGAGAACGAGATACTCTACAGTGATGCCCGGCGGCTGTATGTGCGGCTGTTGGAGGAACATGTCTCGGTAAAGTTCGAGCATTTCAAGGGGATGTGGCATGTGTTTCAGATGTCCCCCTTTAAGACGGCCTATGAGGCCATGGATTCCATTGCGGATTTCATATACAGTATTTGCAGGTGATGCATATTCTATAGGTTCCAGGGACGGAGAATCCAGCGAAATTCTATCAGGCTGGATTCTTTTTTGGAAAAAAGAAAAAGGATTTGGTGAAAATTTGCAGAATATAAGAAGTAGGAGAACAATGTGACAGGATGCAGCCTGTACCACAGGCTGCGGAAAGGCATGGTGCAGATGACAATACGGGAGGGTTTGGAGCGTTGGGAGAAGGAGTATCTGAGTCCTTTTGCCACTTTGAGCATGGATTCCCAGGGCAGGGAGAGGAACGAGGAGCAGTGTGATATCCGGCCGGTGTTCCAGCGGGATAGGGACAGAATACTGCACAGCAAGTCCTTTCGCAGGCTGAAGGATAAGACTCAGGTATTTTTGGCCCCAGAGGGGGATCATTACCGCACCCGCCTGACCCATACTCTGGAGGTGTCCCAGAACGCCCGCACCATCGCCAAGGCGCTGAAGTTGAACGAGGAACTGGTGGAGGCCATTGCGCTGGGGCATGACCTGGGTCATACGCCCTTTGGTCATGCGGGGGAGAGGGCGCTTAACGATGTCTGTCCCTTTGGGTTTGAACACAGCCAGCAGAGTGTCCGCACTGTGGAACGGTTGGAGAAAAAAGGCCAGGGGCTGAACCTGACATACGAGGTGAGGGACGGGATCCTGAATCACCAGACCAGCGGCACCCCTCACACGCTGGAGGGAAAGATTGTGCGGCTTTCCGATAAGATTGCCTACATTCATCACGATATGGACGACGCCATACGGGGCGGAATCCTGACGGAGGCCGATGTGCCCAGAGAGATCGGCGAGGTCATTGGCTTTACCACCGGCCAGCGGCTGGATCATTTCATCCATGATATCGTGATTCACAGTGTGAATCAGCCGGATATCCGTATGTCCCCTCCGGTGGAGGAGGCCATGAAAAAGCTGCGGAGCTTCATGTTCCAGCGGGTATATCAGAACCCGGTGGCCAAAGGGGAGGAAGGCAAGGCGGAGGCGCTGATCAAGACTCTCTATCAATATTATTTGGGACATATTGACAAGCTGCCCAAGGAGTATCTGAATTTGATCTCAGAGGGTGAACCCAGGGAGAGGGTGGTCTGTGATTACATAGGGGCCATGAGTGACCGGTTTGCCATCTCCCAGTACGACGAGATATACATACCGAAGTCCTGGATTATATAGTGTGAGGTATTTACAATGTTTTATCCGGAAGAACTGGTGGAAGAAGTCAGGTTGAAAAACGACATTGTGGATGTGGTCTCCGGGTATGTCCGGCTGCAGAAAAAGGGCGCCAACCATTGGGGGTGCTGTCCTTTTCACAATGAAAAGACACCTTCCTTTGCCGTCAACGGGGCCAAGCAGATGTATCATTGCTTCGGCTGCGGCGCGGGGGGCAATGTCTATACCTTTGTAATGAATTATGAAAATTATACTTTTCCGGAGGCCGTGAAAATGCTGGCCCAGCGGGCGGGGGTCACCCTGCCGGAGGCGGAGTACGACGAGGAGCAGAAAAAGAGGCAGAATCACCGCCAGCGGCTTTTGGATGTCAATAAGGAGGCGGCCACTTTTTTCTATTATCAGCTGCGCAGCCCCCAAGGGCAGGTGGGGTACCGCTACCTGGCGGATCGGGCCCTGTCCGATGAGACCATGCGCAGGTTCGGTCTGGGTTATGCGGGCAAAAGCGGCGCAGGTCTGATCCAGCACCTGAAACAGAAGGGCTTTGAGGACAAGCTGATCATCGAGGCGGGGCTGGGCAGTTACAATGAGCGGACAGGGCTGCTTAGCCAGTTTTGGAACCGGGTGATGTATCCCATACAAGATATCCGCGGCAAGGTCATCGGTTTCGGGGGCCGTGTCATGGGGGAGGGGGAACCCAAGTACCTGAACTCCCCGGAAACCCCGATTTTTGATAAACGGCGCAATCTCTATGGGCTGAATTTCGCCCGGACGGCCAGAAGCGGCAATATCATACTCTGCGAGGGATACATGGATGTGATCGCCATGCACCAGGCTGGTTTTACCCAGGCGGTGGCCTCCCTGGGAACCGCTTTTACCGCAGAGCAGGCGGTACTGCTGGGGCGCTACACGGACAACGTGCTGCTGGCCTACGACAGCGACGGCGCAGGGGTCAAGGCCGCTCTGCGGGGCATCGGTATCCTGCGGGACGCGGGGCTTTCCGGCAAGATCATCAACATGCAGCCCTATAAAGACCCGGATGAGTTTATCAAGAACCTGGGCAGAGAAGCTTTCCAGGAGCGCATTGACCAGGCGGAGAACAGCTTTTTCTTTGAGATCCGTATGCTGGAAAGGGATTATGACCTGAAAGATCCGGAGTCCAAGACCTTGTTTTATAAGGAGATCGCCAAGAAGCTCTGCGGTTTCTCCGTGGATGTGGAAAGGGAAAATTATCTGGAGGCCATAGCGGAGAAATACCATATCGGTTTTGAAAACCTGCGCAGGCTGGTGGGCAGCTACGCCATGCAGACCGGCCTGGACAAGCCCCCGGAGAGGCCCAAGTCCGGTCTGCAGCCTAAGAATACGCCCCAGGAGAGCAACAGGCGTTCCCAGAGGCTGCTGCTTACCTGGATAGTGGACGATCCGGCGATTTATCCCAAGATTGCCCGCTATGTGGGCCCGGAGGATTTCACCGAGGAACTGTACCGGCAGGTGGCGGGAAGGCTGTTTCAGGATCTGGAGGCGGGACAGTACCAGCCGGCGGCCATTATAAGCATGTTCCAGGACCAGGAGGAGCAGCGCCGGGTGGCGGAACTGTTTAACACGAATTTACCCCAGCTAAATACCAGGCAGGAGCGGGAGAAAGCCCTGCATGATATTTTATATGCAGTGAAAAAGAACAGCTATGAGCAGTTGACCATGCGGCTTGGCTCGGACGTGAACGCGCTGGGCAGGGTGGTTTCAGGCAAGAAAGCTTTGGAAGAACTGGCTAAAACGCATATTTCACTGGAATGATGTCGATACTAGTGTACTGATATATTCGCTTTGGGAGGAATGCGGATGTGTTGGCACACTGATACCCAACAGAAAGGAAACCGTAAGGATGGATGAAAACACACAGGCACGTTTTGAGGAGAAGATGAAGAATCTCTTAGCGATGGCCAAGAAAAAGAAAAACGTATTGGAGTATCAGGAGATCAATGACTTTTTCTCAGATATGACTCTGGAGGAGGATCAGTTTGATCGGATTCTGGAGACTTTGGAGCAGAATAATGTGGATGTACTGCGCATCACCGATGACGATGATGTGGATGATGAAGAGATCCTGCTGTCCGCGGAGGAAGAGGATCTGGATATGGAGAATCTGGATCTGTCCATACCGGACAGCATCAGCATAGAGGATCCGGTTCGTATGTACTTAAAGGAGATCGGCAAGGTGCCTCTGTTGTCTGCGGAGGAGGAGATCGAACTGGCCAAGAAGATGGAACTGGGTGATCAGGAGGCCAAAAAGCGGCTGGCGGAGGCTAACCTGCGTCTGGTGGTCAGCATTGCCAAGCGTTATGTGGGACGGGGAATGCTGTTTCTTGACCTGATCCAGGAGGGCAATCTGGGCTTGATCAAGGCCGTAGAAAAATTCGATTACCGCAAGGGATACAAGTTTTCTACCTATGCCACCTGGTGGATCCGTCAGGCCATCACCAGAGCCATTGCGGACCAGGCCAGAACCATCCGTATCCCGGTGCATATGGTGGAGACTATCAACAAGCTGATCCGTGTCAGCCGTCAGCTTTTGCAGGAATTGGGGCGTGAACCTTCCCCCGAGGAGATTGCGGAAGAGATGAATATGCCTGTGGACCGGGTGCGGGAGATCATGAAGATCAGCCAGGAACCGGTGTCCCTGGAAACCCCCATCGGTGAGGAGGAGGACAGCCATCTGGGAGATTTCCTCCCGGACGACAATGTGCCCGTGCCTGCGGACGCGGCGGCTTTCACATTGCTAAAGGAGCAGCTGGTGGAGGTGCTGGGCACCCTGACAGAGCGGGAGCAGAAGGTGCTGCGCCTGCGTTTTGGACTGGATGACGGCCGTGCCCGCACTCTGGAAGAAGTGGGCAAGGAGTTCAATGTGACCCGTGAGAGAATCCGGCAGATCGAGGCCAAGGCGCTGCGCAAACTGCGCCATCCCAGCCGCAGCCGCAAGCTCAAGGATTATCTGGACTGATGGGGAATAAAGTGGTGTTGTCCGCCCGAATGTTGGCGCTGACCGATATGGTCACTGCCGGAAACCGGGTCTGTGACGTGGGCTGTGATCACGGCTGGGTGTCCATCTATCTGGTACAGCAGGGGCTCAGTCCCCGGGTGCTGGCCATGGATGTGCGGCAGGGACCATTATCTCGGGCACAGGAGCATATACGGCAGCAGGGGCTGGAGGCATACATAGAGACCCGGCTTTCCGACGGCGTGACAGCGCTTGGAGCCGGAGAGGCGGACACCATGATCTGCGCAGGCATGGGCGGCAGGCTGATGCAGCGGATACTGGAGGAGGGCAGGGAAAAACTGAAGGCCATGGAGTTGATTCTGCAGCCCCAGTCAGAGATTCCCGGGTTTCGTGCCTATCTGCGGCAGGCGGGCTATGTGACGCTGGCGGAGAACATGGTGTATGAGGACGGAAAATATTATCCCATGATGAAGGTGACCGCGGGAAATCGGCGCTGCGTGGGCTTGGAAACGGAGAAGCCGGAGCAAAAGACAGGTTCTGGGATGGATGTCCTGAAGGCGGCAGAGCGGAGAGAGGCTGCGGAAGGACTGGCTGTGTGCAGTGCAGACAGTATGAGATTACAGGATTGCTTTGGAGGGCTGCTGCTTGCCGGGTGTCACCCGGTACTGAGACAGTATCTGCTGCATGAGCAGCAGAGCAGTCAGTACATATTGGAGCAGCTAAAGAAAAATGCCGCAGGAGGTGACAGGACCATGCAGCGCATCCGGGAACTGGAGGAGGAGCAGCGGCTGATCTGCCTGGCGCTGGAGTTGTACAGAGGCTAATAACTCTGATTAAGAAAGGGGCATTGAAGATGAAAATAGAGGTATTGGGAGAGGTAAAGGAATTTTCGCAGGGGATTACTTACGAACAGATTGCGCAGCAGTACCAGGAGCAATATGGAGGCTTGATTGCTCTGGTCAGTGCGGACGGCAAACTCAGGGAACTGTTTAAACATGCGAACAAGGACTGCAAGCTGAATTTTTTTACCCTGAAGGATGCGGTGGGGCACAAGACCTATGTGCGTTCTGCCACCATGCTGTGCATGAAGGCCATCTATGACACCATGGGCGAGAAGGCGGCGGCTATGTGCCGGCTGGAGTTTGCGGTGGGCAATGGCACGTACATCAGCACCGGCGGGGAGATTGCCGCCACCAGGGAAAACGCGGAGCGGATCAAGGCCAGAATGGATGAGCTGCAGGCCATGGCCATGCCCTTTCGCAAGAAGTCCTATCCTCTGGACGAGGCCATAGAACTGTTCCGGTCAAAGGGTATGACAGGCAAGACGGAGTTGTTCCGCTATCGCCGCAGTTCCTTTGTAAATGTCTATGAGATGGACGGCTATTATGACTATTATTACGGCTTTATGCTCCCCAATGCAGGCTATGTGAAATGGTATGATCTGCAGGCTTACGACGAGGGCTTTATGTTGGTTTTGCCTGAACAAAAGGCTCCCACACAGTTAAAGCCGCTGGTGGCAAGAAGAAACCTGTTTGAGACATTGAAGGCTTCCGCGCAGCGGGGACACGAGATCGGCATTGAGAC